>JBEGVQ010000018.1:0-4056 GCA_041178345.1 Acidobacteriota bacterium
CGAACGCCGGCATCACGACGTAGAGGTCTTCGGCAAACATGCGGCGGATGGCCACCTCGGTGGTCGGCTCCTCCTCGTGCTTGCGGAAGTACCACTTCGCCGGACGCATCGTCTCCAGCACAGCGCCGTTCTTGTCCTTCACCGTGATGTGGCCGGTCACCATCTGCTTCTGGCCGTCGTCGGTGACGCGAATCGCGTCGAGATGCAGGGTGTAGTCACCCACCTTGGCTTCTTCGCCGGGCTTCAATAGCAGCTGCTGATCGCGGCTGAATCCCTCGCCGGCAAAGCCGAGGAACATCAGGACGATGCCGACGTGGACGATGTAGCCGCCGTAGCGCCGCTTGTTGCGCGAGACGAGGCCAATCATCGCGGTCAGCAGGTCCGTGCCGGTCATGCCCCGCCGCACGTTCGAGCCGCGGATGAACTCCTGGATCAGCGTGGCCATCACGAAGGCGCTCAGCGCGAAGCACAGGCCCGAGCCCCACACGCGCACGCCCATGGCCACGACGATGCCGCCCACCACGAGGCCGCTCGACACCGGCCACAGGAACGATTCTTTCAGGTTCATGATGGTCGACTTGCGCCAGGCCAGCAGGGGCCCGGTGCCGGTCAGCACCAGCAGGATCAAGCCGATCGGCACCATCCAGCGATTGAAGAACGGCGGCCCCACCGTCAGGCGTTCGCCGTTGATAGCCTCGGTGATGGTCGGGAACAGCGTCGCGAACAGGATGAACAGCGCCGAAAACAGCAGCACCCAGTTATTGGCGAGAAACGCCGCTTCCTTCGACATCCACGAGTCGAGCTCGTGGCGGGCCTTCAGCATGGGCAGACGGTAGATCACCCAGCCGAAACTGAAGGTCAACGTGAACATCATGAACCCGACGAAGTAGCGCGCCAGTTCCGGGTCCTCGCCGAAGGCGTGGATCGACTGCACCACGCCCGAGCGCGTGAGGAAGGTGCCGACGATGGTCAGCAGGAACGTGATGATGACGAGCGAGACGTTCCAGACGCGCAGCATGCCGCGCCGCTCCTGGACCATCACCGAGTGCAGGAACGCCGTAGCCGTGAACCACGGCAGCATGCCGGCGTTCTCGACCGGGTCCCAGCCCCAGTAGCCGCCCCAGCCCAGTTCTTCGTAGGCCCAGATCATGCCAAGGACGAGGCCCAGCGACAGGAAGAACCAGGAGAACATCGTCCAGCGGCGCACCGCGCGCAGCCACGAGTCGTCCAGGTGGCCGGTGATCAGCGCCGCCATGCCGAAGGCGAACGGAATGGTGAGCCCGACGAACCCGAGGTACATGGTCGGCGGATGGATCGCCATGTAGAAGTTCTGCAACAACGGGTTCAGGCCGCGGCCATCGGTCGGCGTCTCGGTAAGGTAGGTCGTAAACGGGTTGTTGTGGATGATCATCAGGAAGAGGAAGAACATCTCCACGGCCCCGATCACGGCCACGACGTACGGAATCAGCTCGCGATGGCGATCGCGGTTGACCTTCACCGCCACCGACCCGAACAACGACAGCAGGAACACCCAGAACATGACCGAGCCGTCGAGACCGCCCCAGTACGAGGTGATCTTGTAGAAGACCGGCTGCACGCTGTCGGAGTAGCGCTGGACGTAGCGGATGGAATAATCGCCGGCGACGAAGGCGTAGATGATGATGCCCGACGCCACCGTCATGAGCGCGGCGACGGTGTAGAACGCGCCGACGGCGCTTTCGATGAGGCGGTGGTTGCGCCGGCGCGCGCCGGCGACCGAGGCCATGACCGCGTAGGCCGCGGTCACGAACGTGATCAGGAGGATGAGGGCGCCGAGAGAGGCCATCGCCGGCCCCTCAGTACTTGCTAGAGGGCCCGGTGGCGCCTCCGGGTTTGGCTTCGTACTTCGACGGGCACTTCGCCATCACGCCGTTGGGCTGGACCGTGAAGCCATCGGGCGACAGGATTCCCTTCAGCACGACTTCGGAGTCGCTCTTGAACGTATCGGGCACGACGCCGGTGTAGCTGGCGTTGATGACGTGGCCGTTGCTCTGGACCTGGAAGATGTAGTCCAGGCTGTTGGGCCGCTTCTTGATCGAGTCGGGTACGACGAAGCCATGCATCTGCAGCTTCTTGCCGTACCACGGCTCGGGCTGCACCATCACTTCATCAACGTGCTTGTAGTACTCGGTACCCTCGGCCATCGTCGTGTACAGCAGACCGCCGAAGGTCAGGGCGAGAACCAGGCTGGTGAGACCGATTTTGACCGCTTTGTGGCTCATGGTTTATTGGCTTAGCCGACGAGGCTTCCTCTGCTTCAGGATACTACTGACCAAGGCGACCGGCAACCCCACCACGTTCGAATACGAGCCTTCGATTCGGGGGATAAACCTCGAGGCCAGCCCCTGGATGGCGTAGGCGCCGGCGCGATCGACCGGCTCGCCGCTCTCCACGTACCACGAGATGTCTTCGTCTGTCATCGAATCGAACCAGACGCGGGTAAGCTCGACCGCCGATTGGACGCCGTCGGCGCTGACTAGCGCGACGCCCGTGAACACGTCGTGCGGGCGTCCCCGCAGCCGCCTCAGCATGGCCGCGGCCTCGCTCGCGTCGACCGGCTTGCCCAGGATCAATCCGTCGATGGTGACCGTGGTATCGGCGCCGAGTACGGTGGCGTCGGGACGCAGCGCCAGCACGGCGCGCGCCTTCTCGATTGCGAGCCTCTCCACGTACGCGCCTGGCGCTTCCCCGTCGCGCGGCGTCTCGTCGATGTCCGCCGCGAGCACCTCGAACGCAATTCCGGCCGCGGCCAGCAGTTCCGAGCGCCGGGGCGATCGGCTGGCAAGAATCAGGTTCATTTCGCCGGCAGGTTCTCGTACCACTTCAACGACGTTCCGCCGGTGCACGCCAGATCCATCCGCTTGTCGTTGTTGAAATCCGCAACCGTGCAGCCGTTACCCGGCATGGCGTTTTCCTCGAGGACAAACTTCGACCACGAACCATCTGCGCGACGACGATAGACGTTCACGCCATTCGGCTTGCCGTTGTAACCCGCAACCAGTTCGTCCGCGCCATCACCGTCGAGATCGACGGACAGCAGCACGTGTCCGTAGTCCAACCCCTTATCGATCACTGTCCGGCCGCTCCACGTGTCGCTACTGCCCGAATACGTGACGACTTCGAGGCCAGGGCGGGGTGCCACGTTGCCGTGAAACGCCTCCATCGTGGCCAGGATGCGGCCGCCCTTGGTGCGGACCGCAGCGACTTCGCCGGCGCCGCCATCGGGCCATGGCGCCGGCTTGCCTTCGACCAGCCTCGTGCGCGTCCACTTGCCGTTGTTGTAGCGATGGATGTGGACGCCAAGAAAGCTCGCCGTCAACAGCGCCTCGCGACCGTTGCCATCCCAATCCGTGGCGAGAATGCCATGCATCACGCCGTCTTCCGCGTCCGTGACCACCTGAGGCTTCCAGTCGGCAGGGTTGTACGCGTACACCGTGTTCTTCGCCTGGTAGTCAGGCACCGTCGCCTCGACGCCCGCAAGCGGGGCGTTGATGAGCCACTTGCGGCCGGTCCCCTCGGGATCCATGAATCGCAAGCGATGCGCCGCCGGCGCGCGATGGATCTCCTTGCCGATCCACGGATCGTTCACGTTCGGCCCATGCGTGTACACGGTCACGATGCCGGCGCTCTTGGCGGGCACGGTCGCGAAGCCGGTTGCGACCGCGATCTCGGGAATGCCGTCGTCGTCGGTGTCCGCGGCGGCCGCATTGATCAACCCCTGGATGTCAGCGGCAATCACGTGGCGCGTCCACGAGGGATTCTCGAACCAGACGATCTGCCGCGTGGCGCCGGCAACCGCGATCAGGTCAACCTTGCCGTCCTTGTTGAGGTCGGCGGCTTCGACCGCGTACGCGCCACGCAGGCCGGTTGCCACCTCGTGCGGCACCAGTTTCCATGGCACCGTGCCCTGGCCGTTCACCGGCGCCAACCCCAACGACACGATGGTCACCGCTCCGAGCACTCCAGCCACAGTCCTGCGCATAAACGCTCCACGTGTAGGGGCGCGCTTCAGCCCGC
>JBEGVQ010000019.1:0-5838 GCA_041178345.1 Acidobacteriota bacterium
CCGGTGCTCGACGGCGGGCGCGCGCCGGGCTTCGACGCCGCGGCGCTCTCCGCCGGGCTCCCCGACGCCTGCAACCACCGACGGCGCTTCGGTTTGCTGTTGCCGGCCACCAACACGACGATGGAGAGCGAACTCTGGACCATCCTGGTCAAGAACCGTGATCGCGGCCTAGACGGCATCGGCGTCCACAGCAGCCCGGTGCTCACGCCCAAGCCCGACCTCGGCACGCCCGCGGGCCTCGAGCGCTACAAGCAGGACTTCCTCACCGGCGTCGCGAACGCGCGGGCGAGCGCGCTGCTCGCGCGGCCGCAGTACCTGCTCATGGGCATGAGCCTCGAGCACATCCTCGCCGGCATCGAGCCGATCCGCGCGACGATGGCGCAGCTGGCGCAGGGCTGCGACCTGTCGTGGTCGACGTGGCACGACGCGGCGAAGGCGGCGCTCGACCGCTATGGCGCGAGGCGCATCGGGCTGATCACGCCGTTCCAGGCGCCGGGCAACGAGTCGGCGGCGCGAATGTTCCGCGAGCTGGGCTTCGAGGTCGTCACCACGTTCGGCTTCTGCTGCGCCAACGCGCAGCACATCGCGCACATCCCGGACGAGGCGAAGGAACGCGCGATCACGGAACTCCTCGCCACGCCGGCCAACCGGCTCGACGCGGTGGTGCAGTGCGGCACCAACATGAGCATGACCGCGGTCGCCGAGCGGCTCGAGCCGAAGATCGGCATTCCGATCCTCGGCATCAACGCGACGCTGCTGTGGCACGCGCTGCGCGAGACCGGCATCACGGCGCGCGCCGAGCACGCTGGCCGGCTGCTGCGCGAGCACTGATCGCCGACGCGCGCTGACTTTCGTGCGCGCGGGCGGCGCGGCACTCACCTCGCTGCCGCAAGCTCCTTCGCCAGGGGCCAGCTCGTAGCGCAGCTCCGCCACTTCACGCCGCTGCTGGCGCGCCTTCGGCATGGGGCATCGAGCGACGGAAGCACCTCACTTCCCGGTCGGCGCTTTGGCGGAGAAGTCGGTGAACTTCTGGCCGTCGTAGCGACACAGCCCCTCGTCGACGCTGCCGAACCACAGGTTGCCGTCGCGGTCCTCGAGCATGCAGTAGACGTTGCCGCCGTTGAGGCCGCGCGCGCGAGTGAAGTGCTCGAAGGTCTTGCCGTCGTAGCGGGTGGCGCCGCCTGCGTCGGCGGTCCCGAAGCCAGCAGGGTGGCCCATCCACACGTTGCCCGCGCGATCGACGATCAGCGAACCGACGAAGTCCGTCAGCAGGCCTTCCTTGGTCGTGAACGTGCTCACCTTCTTGCCGTCGTAGCGGAAGGCGCCCTGCTGGCCACCGAACCAGAGATCGCCCTGGCGATCGATCTGCATCGCGCGCACGTTGACGAAGGACTTGCCGGCCGGATCCTTCAGCTCGACGAAGGCCTTGCCGTCGTACGAGCAGACGCCGCCCTGCGTTCCGAACCACATCCGCCCGGCGGGATCCTGTGCGATCACGTAGACCGCGTTGTCGACGAGCCCATCCTTGGTCGTGAAGTTGGTCATCATCTTGCCGTCGTAGCGCGTGGCGCCGTTGCCGGTCGCGAACCAGATGCCGCCGTCGCGGTCCTCTGTGATCCACAGCACGTCGTCGTTGCCGAGCCCGTCGCGCATCGTGAACGTCGTCGCCGACTTGCCGTCGTAGCGCGCGACGCCGCCAGTGATCGAGCCGAACCAGAGCGCCCCCGCACGATCCTCGAGCAGCGAGAAGATGCGCCGGCTCGCCAGGCCCGACTGCTCGGTGAAGTTCGTGAACGACGTGCCGTCGTAGCAGATCGGGCCACCGAACGTCGCGGCCCAGATCCTGCCGGCGCGATCCTGCAGCAGGTTGCGCATGATGACGCGCGGCATGTGGGCGGACGACACGACCCCGGTCGGCTGGAAGTAGGGATCCGGCTGCTCCACCGGCGCAAGGGCGCCGGCCCCGGGCGGCTTGGTGCGCGGCAGTTCTTGCGCACGGGCAGTGACGGCACCGATCGCGACGAGGATCGGCAGCAGGAAGGCTGCAGCGAGTTGGCAGTTCATTGCATCATTGTGGCGAGTCGGCGCCGGGCGCGCGTCAACAACGTCTCAGGCTTCTCCCACGCGGGCAAGCGGACGCGGCCCGGCGACAGCACCCGCGAACGCCGGCTGAGTCGAGTGGCCGACCCAGCATCCAGCACACCATCACTTCACCGCCGCGAACTCCTTCGTCAGCGTCAGCTCGTAGCGCATCTCGACGATCTCGAGCCGCCCCGAGCGCCCGGCCAGATACAGCTCCTCCAAGCCCGACACCTTCTCCTGCAGCAACGCCACGGAGTCACCGTAAGCCTGAGCGCGCGTCGTGGCCCCTGCCCCGACCGACGCCTCGGCCAGGCGCCGCGACCACTTCAGCTCCTCCTCCACGCCTTGGATGCCGCCGCGGAGCCCGGCCGTGCGCAACGCCTTCGCCTGGTCACAGACCTCCTGCACCAACGCATTCCGTTCAGCCAAAGGATTGTTGGCTGCAGAAGGTTTCGGCTCCTGGGTCATGACCGAACACGCCGCCGCCAATGCAACCGCACCGACCATCCAGGAGCTTCGCTTGCTGATGTTCCTGTCGACTCCTTGCGCATCTGGACCGGATGCGGGATGCGGAACATGACGCCACCCGGAGCAGGCGCACCTCGACGCCTGCGAGCCCACGGCTACAGCAGCGCGATGCTCGCTGCCATCCGTGGCTGCCTCGCCCTCGCCAGGGAGTGAGAAGTTCAAGCTGCGGCCCCGGACCACCCGGTACCCACCCCGCCCATCGTCCCACCCGCGCACACACCCGGGCGTCGGTCAAACCGTAGGAACTCGCCGACGCGATGGCGGCAGCGATCCGCGCGCGGCGTTGCCATGGCGCCCAGGCGCAAGGGGTGGCACAGGCGTCGTTCGTGTCGAGGCCGCGCCGGGGGATATGGGGCGCCGGCCCGTCGCCGCTACTCTTTCTCGCCGGCCGGTGAAGCACCCTGGTTGCCGCCCCAGACGCGTATCCCCATGTCCCGAATCGCCATTCTCCGAATGACGTCCGCCGCGCTCGCCGCGGCCATCCTGCTCGCGCCTGCCGCGGCGCAGGACTGGACCAACTCCGGCGGCAATGCGCAGCGCAATGGCGTCTCGCCGGCGTATGGCCCGCTCTCCGCGCAGGCCGCATGGTCGACAGGCCCGCAGTCGATCATCGCGTGGAACCCGGTCGTCGTCGGCAACCGCGTGTTCGTCGTGCGCCAGACCGGCGGCGCTCAGCTCAACCAGCCGCCCGCAGGCGCGCCCAATGACGCGCCGTTGTACGCGCTCGACCTCGCCACGGGCGCGACGATCTGGCGCGCCGACCTGCCGTACAACGCCGGCGAGTGGACGACGTGGCTGCTCGGCCACAGCAATGGCCGCGTCTACGCCGCGCGCTCGGGCAACGGCGCCACGGCGCTCGGCCGCGTGCACGCGCTCGATGCGGCGACCGGCGCGACGGCGTGGGTCTCGGCCGAGGTGATCAGCGCCGGCGCCTATGACGGCTGCGTCTTCGCCGACAATGGCGACCTGATCGTCGGCTCGTTCCAGAAGATCTGGCGCATCCGCGCGACGGACGGCACGACGGTGTGGACGGCAAACCGCCAGGGTTCGGTCAGCGGTCACTGCGGCGCTGTGCGCTTCGGCGATGCCGTCTACGTCGCCGACTCGGCGCCGGGCGGGCAGGTGATCAAGCGCTTCGACCTCGCCACCGGCGCGTTCCGGTACCAGGGCCCGCTGATGCCGGGCTTCCTCAACCAGCATCAGCCGATGGTCGGGCCGGACGGCACGGTCTATCTCAATCGCGCGTCGAACGAAGGCAGCAACGACCGCTTCTACGCCTTCACCGACACCGGCTCGGGGTTGGTCCAGCGGTGGGCGTTGCCGTCGATTCCCGGCATCGGCGGCGAGTACGCCTGCAGCCCCGACGGCAGCAGCATCTACTTCCTCGGCCCTGGCGAGATCCCGACCCGCGTCGATGCGCAGGCCGGCGTCGTCCTGAACACCTACCCGGTCGCGACCGGCGCCAACTACGCGCCGCGCATCGCGGTCGACAGCGATGGCCGTGTCTTCCTCGGCAACGGCGCCTTCCCCAATGGCCGCCTGTTCTCGTTCAATCCCGACCTGACCCTGCGCTGGTCGATCGCCATGCCCAACCTCAACGTCGGCGGGCCCGTGCTCGCCGCCGACGGCACGCTGGTGATCGCCGGCACCGGCAACAACCTGCGCGCCTACCGCACGCCGAGTCCGTGGACCAACCTCGGCGGCGGCATCGCCGGCGGGCTCGGCGAACCCACGCTCACCGGCGTCGGCTCGCTGACGGCGGGCAACACCGTGACGTTCCGCGCAAGCAACGCGGCGCCGAACAGCCTCGGCGTGTTCATCCTCGGCTCCAGCGCCGTCAACGTGTCGATCTTCGGCGGCACGCTGGTGCCGTCGCTCGACGCGACCCTCGTCGTGCCGATCGACGGGCTCGGCCGCTGGTCGCTCGGCTTCCCGTGGCCTGCCGGCTACGCGCCGGGCACAAGCTTCTGGTGGCAGCTCGCGGTGCTCGACGGCTCGAGCCCGTCGGGCCTCGCCGCCAGCGACGGCCTGCGCAGCATCGCGCCGTAGCGGCGGCTGCCTACGGCCGGGATCCGACGCGCGCCTTACCGCCATCGGCAGGGTGCGCGCGCCGAGCCGTTCGTGCCGCCAGCCGACGGCGGTCGCCAGCAGCACGGCGAACGTCGGCACGAGATGCAGCAGCAGCGCGACCGCGTGTTCGCCGACGCTGGCCGGCTGGTCGAACACGTCGAGCGCGAACACCGACCGGAACATCGCGAACGCGATGCCTGGGACGCGCGGCGTCCAGCGCAGCAGCGGCGACGGTGCCGGCGGCCTAGATCAGCCTGTACCACTACGCGTGGTTCCTGAGCTTCGGCATTTCCGGCCTCGCCTACTTCGCGCTCGCGCCCAGGGTCGGCGCGCGGCGCGGATGACGGGCCCCGAGCTGGATCGCGGCAGACCATGCTGCCGATCCCGCGTCCTCGTCGCCGTGGCAACGAAATCGTACCGTCGCCGATCTGCGGCGGCTGGAAAGCGTACGTACGCTCACCTTCTGGCCTCACACCGATTGCCGAGGATACGGCGTTGTCCTCGACGTCGCGCCGTGCTCCGCCCATGTGCACCAACTACGACCGGATCACCAAGGAGTACCAGGCGTCCAAGCTGCAGCCCTGGCGTACGCACATCGAACGCTACACGCTGCTGCGCCTGACGGGCGGCGTCGACGGCCTCAGGGCGGTCGATCTCGCCTGCGGCGAGGGCTACTACACGCGGCTGCTGCGCCGCCTCGGCGCCGGCCCAGTGACCGGCGTCGACCTGTCGCAGGGCATGATCGACCTGGCGCGCGCGCAGGAAGCCGCGGATCCGCTCGGCATCCGCTACGAAGTCGCCGATGCGCGGGCGTTCGACCAGCAGCAGGGCAACGACCTCGTGTTCGCGGCCTACCTGTTGAACTACGCGAAGGACTACGACGAGTTGCTGGCCATGTGCCAATCCATCGCACGCATCCTCGAGCCCGGCGGCCGCTTCGTGACCGTCAACAACCACCCCGAGGATCCGCCCGACAACTTCGAGACCGGCCGCATCTACGGCTACTCAAAGCGGCTCGATGGCCCGCTCGTGGATGGCGCGCCGATCCATTGGCGGTTCCACCTGCCGACGGGGGCGATCGACGTGACCAACTACTACCTGGCGCCAGCGACCATGGAGCGCGCCATGAAGGCGGCAGGACTGCGGGACATCCGCTGG
>JBEGVQ010000020.1:0-4533 GCA_041178345.1 Acidobacteriota bacterium
CTGGCCAAGGGTGACCCCGCGCTGAAGGAGCTGCCGCTCACGGTGTTCGACCGCCTCGAGAAGGAGTACGCGCGGCTGCTCTCGTCGATGGGAGCCGGTGATCCGTATCCCGAGGCCGACATGGTGGCCGAGCTCTCGCGCCGCCGCTCGCAGATCATCGATGCCGAGTTCGGCGCCAAGACCGAGGGTGAGCTCACGACCGAGGAGCGCGCCTCGCTCGGCGCCAAGCTCGCCGACGAGCGGCTGGCGCGGTCCTGCGAGCACGCGCGCCAGTTCTCGCTCTATGCGGATGCGGCGTCGATCGGTGCGCCCGACAAGTCCCGCCGCACCACCAAGCTCAAGCCGATCGACCTGTTCCTCATGCAGTGGAACTACTGGGTCGCCGAGGATGTCCTCGCCGCCCTCAAGGCGGCCAACGGCGAGAAGGACGTGCTGCAGGGGCCGGTGAAGCGCATCCTCGCGCTCTCGTCCACGCTGCAGGCACCCAGCGCGGCCGGAGCGCCGGCCGATGGTGCACCCGCCGGCGACGGCAGCGAGCCTCCGCCGGCACCCCCGGCGGATGATGGCTCCGGTGCACCCGCAGCCGAGGGCGACCCGGCGGTCGCGGCTGCCCCGACCGGTGAGCCGATCAATCCCGATGCGCCGCTGCCGGCGGCGGACTACTCGAAGTCGTTCACCGGGCGGACCACGAACCAGCTGTTCGACATCATCACCTGCGAGGTGCGCCTGGTCGTCCAGACCTCGGCGATCCCACAGGTGATCGACGAACTGTCGAAGCGGAACTTCATCACGGTCACCGACGTCCGCGTCCGCCCGGTCGATTCGTTCGCGGCGGCGGAAGAGGGCTTCATGTACGGAGCGGCGCCGGTCTCGGCGGTATCACTCCGGCTCGAGACGGTCTGGCTCCGCGAATGGACCGGGCCGTTCATGCCCGATGACCTCCGGTCCCGGCTGAACACCTCCGGCTCGCTGTTGGGCGCCGGAACCCCGGACGGCGGCGATGTGCCGGCCGACGGCGTCGATCCGAACGCAGCACCCACCGATGCGCCGCAGGGCTGATCGCCCGGGCGTCACGACCACCACGACCAACGGAGAGCAGACATGGCAAGCAGGATGAACCCCTTCGAGCAGCACGTCGAGAAGATCGTGCTCGGCGCCGCGGTGCTCGGCGTCATTGGCGTCGGCGTCTGGGAATTCGGACTGAACGAATCGACCGTCTCGCTCGGCGGTCGTCAGGTGCCGATCTCGACCGTCGACGGCGAGCTCGATCGTGAAGCACAGAAGTTGCAGGCCCGGCTGCGGGACGAGGCGGAAGCCGGCGTCACCCTGCCTGAACTCAAGCAGGCCACGTCCGCGCTCTTCGAGGAGCGGCTCGCGAAGGGATCCGGTGCCGGTGCCTCGCTCGCGGCCAGCGGCCCGAGCTTCGCCTCGGCCCTCGTGAAGGACGGCCTCGCCAAGGACGTCAGCTACCACGAACCCAAGTTCCCCGCGCCCACGGCGCTGCTCGTCCAGTCCACCTCGGACGCCCTCACCGACGAGGCCAAGTCGACGTACTCGCCGTACCTCGGATCGGCCGTCAGCGAGGGGAGCACCGACATCACCTGGATCACGCCGTCCGCGCTGATCAACCTCGAGGCCATGCGCGCCGAACTCGCCTCGAGCGGCACGGGCGATGCCAAGGCCATTCCGACCCGCTGGTGGGAGAACACGCTGCTCATCGCCGACGTGGTCTTCGAGCGCCAGGAACGGGCCGAGAGCGGTGCCTGGGGGCCGACGACCGTGGTCGACCCGGTCGGGACCCAGTTGGCGGCGGAACTCTCGTTCCGGAAGGACCTCGATGCGACGCCGGTGCCGCCGGAGCTTCGCGGCACCGTGGTGGAAACGCTCAAGCAGGCCTCGGACCAGCTCACCGTCCTGCGCCCGGACTTCTACCCGACCAAGCGCGGGCTCTGGCTCGAGCCGAATGATGCCGCGCCTGCAGCTCCCGTCGGCGTGTCGCCCGAGGAGCTGCGCCGCCTGCGCGACCTCGAGAAGGCCCAGACGGAACTGCGCAAGCTCGAGCAGCAGCGGGCGAAGCTCGAGGCCGAGCTGAAGGAACTCGGTGGTCGCCTCGATCCGCCGGCCGGCGACGACAAGAAGAAGGACCAGGACGACAAGAAGTCCAACGGCGCGACTGGTGACGGTGGCGGCGGGGGCGGCGGCTTCGGCTTCGGTGGTGGCGGCGGCATGAAGGGCCGTCGTGACCCCAATGCAGGGAAGGATGCCGAGAACGACAAGAAGCGCATCCAGAAGACCAAGCAGTTCGACCAGGTCGTGAAGGAGATCGAGGCGAAGAAGAAGCAGCTGACCTCGCTCGGCGGCACCGCCGCTCAGGTCGAACAGGCCACCAAGCAGATCGACCTCGCGAAGGAGGCGTCGGTCCGCGTCTGGACGCACGACATCGCCGTCAGTGCAGGCGGCACGTACCGGTACCGGTGCACGCTGAAGCTGCTGAACCCCTTCCTCGGCAAGGAGTCGGTCCTCACCGCAGGCCAGCAGCCGCTCGCCAAGGTGTCTGCGATCGCGTCGGCCACCAGTGCCTGGAGCGATGCGTACACCGTCCCGTCGGACCTGGCCGTCTTCGTCACGCAGGCCAGCCTCCGCGGCCGCGGCGAGGCCACCGTCGAGGTGTATCGCCTCCACGACGGACAACGGCAGGTCGAGAGCTTCAACGTGAACCCGGGTGACCGGATCGGCGACGTTGCCTCAGCCAAGAGCGGAGCCGCCGACATCGACTTCACCACCGACTGGTTCCTGGTCGACATCTTCGTCGATCCGAAGGCGCAAGGCGCCGAGGACGCCGCCGAGCAGGCCGTCGTCGTTCTTCAGGATCTCAACGGAAAGTTGATTGAGTACCGCGTCCCGCGCCTGGACAAGGACAGCGGCGCCCGGGCAAGCCTCAGCAACGAGGCAAAGGCGGCGAAGGCCGAGGCTTCCGTGGCCAAGCCCGGTGCGGGCGCGCCGCCGACCGACGGCGTTCCGGCGGGCCCTGCCGGTGGCCCAGCAGGCGGCCCATCGGGCGGCACCTGATCGGTTGTCCACACGAGATCAAGCGCCCGGCCAAGTGCCGGGCGTTTTTATTGGTGATCGTGTGGACAAGTGCCGAGCCCCTCGTCAGGTTCGTCAACCCCTTGACAGGCATGATGGAATCACTATCATTGACCCTCCACCCATCGCCTCGGCGGTGTGTGGCAGCCCTGCAAATCAAGGCTGATTTCATTGACAATCAGGAAACGTAGGTGTCGTGTGCTGACCAAGCGCGCGCGCGGTTCATGCGAGCCGTGCAGAGCGGTGGGGCAGCAACACCGAGTGAATTAGAAACACGAGCAGCTTGAGGGCTGCTTCGGCGCCTAGCCGAAGTGGATGGCCGCATATGCCGGCCTTCCTGGTGCGTCAACGACGGTGTTTGGTTGACGTGGCCAAGCTAGAAAGGGCACATGGTGGATGCCTTGGTGTCAAGAGGCGATGAAGGACGTTGGAACCTGCGATAAGCCCAAGGGAGTTGGTAACCGAACTGTGATCTTGGGATCTCCGAATGGGGCAACCCGGCCCGCAAGGGTCACTCATGCCTGAATGCATAGGGCATGCAGAGCGAACGCAGCGAACTGAAACATCTAAGTAGCTGCAGGAAAGGAAAGCAACAGCGACTCCGCAAGTAGCGCCGAGCGAACGCGGATCTAAGCAGAAGCGTTGTGAACCACTTGAATGGTGGACCACAGAAGGTGATAGTCCTGTATCAGCGTGACTGTGAATGGCCTAGAGTAGGGTCAGGCTCGAGAAACCTGGCCTGAACATGGGGGGACCACCCTCCAAGCCTGAGTACTCCTTGACAACCGATAGTGAACCAGTAAGGCGACTGAACGGTGAAAAGCACTCCTATAAGGAGAGTGAAAAGTACCTGAAACCATGTGCTTACACAGCGGTCACGGCCCGTAAGGGTTGTGGCGTGCCTTTTGCATAATGAGCTGGCGAGTTACTCTTTGCGGCAAGGCTAAGCCGTTACGCGGCGCAGCCGAAGGGAAACCGAGTCTGACAAGGGCGAAAAGTCGCAGGGGGTAGGCGCGAAACCGGTTGATCTACCCATGGGCAGGTTGAAGGGCGGGTAAAACCGCCTGGAGGACCGAAGCCGTGAACGTTGAAAAGTTCTGGCATGACCTGTGGGGAGGGCTTACAGTGCAATCATAACCGGAGATATCTCGTTCTCCTCGAAATAGTTTTGGGACTAGCCTCAGCTATGCAAGACACGGGGGTAGAGCTACTGAATGGATTCGAGGGCCTTCCCGGCTACTCAGTCCAATCAAACTCCGAATACCGTGTCTGAAGCGCTGGGAGTAAGTCTGCGGGCGATAATGTCCGTGGTCAAAAGGGAAACAACCCAGACCATCTGATAAGGCCCCTAAACGACACTCAGTTACTAAGGTAGTCAGATTGCTGTGACAGCCAGGATGTTGGCTTAGAAGCAGCCACCATTTAAAAAGTGCGTAACAGCTTACT
>JBEGVQ010000021.1:0-8682 GCA_041178345.1 Acidobacteriota bacterium
TGATGGCTTTGTCAAAGCGGCCGAGCGCCACCAGGTTTGCAGCCGCATGATACCGCGCCGTCAGGCCCGAGTCCGTTGACGGGTAGGCGTCGGCGGCGGCCAGGAACTTGGGCAGCGCGGCTTCGAGCTTGGCCTGCTCGGTCGGATAGGTGCCGGGCGCCTGCCCGGGCACCAGCGTCGGGTCCGTGCTCGTGCCGGCGGGCGGGCCCGGCGGCATCACGCGCGCCTCTTCGATCACCGTGGCCTCGGCCAGCAGCGTGCGGGCCTTGTTGTCGGTGCTGCGGCTCCACGCCGCGTAGCCGGCGATGCCGGCGCCGATGACAATGAGGAGGAGCACCGCGCCCATGAGGGCCCGCTGGTTCTTCTCGGCCCATGCCTGCGCGCTGCCGAGCGCGAGGGCCAGTTCGTT
The DNA here is from genome assembly GCA_041178345.1 of Acidobacteriota bacterium. Lineage (GTDB taxonomy): Bacteria > Acidobacteriota > Vicinamibacteria > Vicinamibacterales > UBA2999 > 12-FULL-67-14b. Next base: position 410 of record JBEGVQ010000021.1, read on the forward strand.
GTCTTTCAGGTGATGCCGTTCGGTTGTTTTCATGACGTTCGCTCGTAACCAACTACCAACTGCCAACTACTACGCGTCAACTCGCGAGTGGTGCGCCTGACAGGAATTGAACCTGTGACCCCCGGTTTAGGAAACCAGTGCTCTATCCAACTGAGCTACAGGCGCCTGTAGAGCCCGGCTTCGGCCGGACTAGTACTGCAGAACAGAATAAACCGGCTCTCCCGCCAATTTGTCTCGGCCCTTCAAAAAGTCCAGTTCGATCAAGAACGCGGCGCCAATCAGCTGGGCGCCGGTCTTCTTGATCAAGTCGACCGCGGCACGCGCCGTGCCGCCCGTCGCCAGCACATCGTCCACGATCAGGATGCGCTGGGGATGGCCGCAGGCGTCCTGGTGAATCTCGAGGCTGTCGGTGCCGTACTCGAGGTTATAGCTCTCCTTGTGGGTCGCGCCCGGCAGCTTGCCCGGCTTGCGAATCGGCACAAACCCGCAGCCCAGGGTGTTGGCCACCGCGGCGCCGAGGATGAAACCGCGGCTCTCGATGCCGACCACCTGGTCGATGTCCTCGCCCATGTACGGCGCGGCCATCGCGTCGATGGTGTCGCGAAACCCCTGCGGGTCGCACAACAGCGTGGTGATGTCGTAGAACAGGATGCCCGGCTTCGGAAAGTCGGGCACGTGTCGAATCTTCGCCTTCAAGTGGTCCATGAGTCCCTATCGCCTATCGAATCTCAAAACCCGCGCGGAGCCCGGTTGGCTCGACGCCCTCCACCAGCACGCGCTCGACACGTGATCGGCTGGGGCCGCGGCGCAACGCCCCCTCGAATCGGTCGAGCGCGTCGGCCTCGCCTTCCGCCACCGCTGCCACGGTGCCGTCAGGGTGGTTGGTGACGTGGCCGCTCAAACCCTCGCGCCGCGCCGCATCCTGAGTGAAGTGCCGGAACCCGACGCCCTGCACATGTCCACTCACCAGGAACTTCCGGGCGACGCGCATCCCCCCATTCTAGCCCAGCCGCGCCGGGGCCTGCTTGACGCCAGGGATCACCACCCTTGAGCCCGACAGCTAACCTCGCAGGCGGAGTGGAGAACCCGTGTTTGCCCCCATGAAGCGGCTGCTGGTCGGCCGCAGGGTCTTGCGGTGGGAGAAGACGACGATCAGCAGCAACGCGGCTTGGGCCGGGGTTCGGCCTCACCGCGGCCGCTGCCCTGCTGATCGACTACACCCTGACCGTTGCCGTCAGCATTGCCGCCGGCGTGTCGGCCATTACCTCGGCGATCCCGTCACTGCACGTCAATCGAGTGGTGATGAGTCTCGGGCTGATTGCCATGCTGATGCTCGGCAACCTGCGCGGGCTGCGCGAGTCCACCAAGGTGTTCGGTGTCCCGCAAAGGCCGTGTTGGCGGGATTTACCACGGCTGGCCTCGATTGTCGCGCGCGACCGCTTCATGCCGCGCCAGTTCATGAACCTTGGCGACAAGCTGGCGTTCTCGAACGGCATTGTCGCGCTGAGCGTGGCGGCCGGGTTCCTGTGCGTGGTGTTCGGCGGCGATCCCCACGCGTTGATTCCGCTCTACATGATCGGCGTGTTCCTGTCGTTCACGCTGTCGCAGACCGGCATGTTCCTGCGCGCGCGCCGCTTGCGCGAGCCGGGCTGGCGCACCGCGGCCACCATCAGCGGGGTGGGCGGCTTCGTGACCGGTTGTGTGCTGATCGTCGTGGCCATCACCAAGGGCCTCGACGGCGCCTGGGTCGTGGTGGTGCTGATCCCCGCGCTGACGCTGGTCTTCCGCACCACGCGCACGCACTACGACAGCGTCGCCGCGCAGCTGTCGGTGACCGGCATGACCGTCGACACCACCCCGCACGGGCACATCGTGATCGTGCCGATCGGCGGCGTGCATCGCGCCGTGCTCGAGGCGTTGCGCTACGCCAGTGCGCTGGCCAAGGACGTACGAGCAGTGTATGTGAACGTGCACCCCGAATCGCTGGTCGCGCTCAAACGCGATTGGCCGCAGTGGGGCTCCCACGTGAAGCTGGTGGTCCTGCAGTCGCCGTACCGGTCGATGAGCGAGCCGCTGCTCGACTACATCGACCGCCTGGAGCGCGAGAATCCTGATGACTACATCACGGTGGTGCTGCCGGAGTTCGTGGTCAAGCACTGGTGGCACCACCTGCTGCACAACCAGAGCGCCCTCGCGCTGAAGGCGGCCCTGTGGTTCAGGCCGAGGGTCGTGACCACGTCAGTGCCGTTTCACTTAAAGCAATGACGTAGGCCACAGAGGACACAGAGTCAATTAGGGAAAGGCCTGTTTGGGCCTCGCCTAAATAGATTGCTCAGTGTCCTCTGTGTCCTCGGCGGCTAACTTTCACTTCGGCGACGCCGGCTTCGCCTTCGGATCGACCGCTTCGACCTTCTCGCGTCGCAGCGCCGCGTTCAGCCGCGGCAACTCAACGGTCAGGGTCTGCTGCATCTTCTTCAGCTGCGCATCGAGCTGTGCCGACAGCTCGTTGAACACCTCGACGCTCTGGTCGGTGGGCTTGTTGTCGGCGCTCTCGATCACGCCGGCCAGCGCCGCGATCTTATTGTTCAGCTTGATCGGGTAGTTCAGCGGATCCTGGCCGCTGCGGTTGCGCACCTGGTACGCCTCCTCCTCCACCTGCGCGAGCGGCTGCAACAGGCCGTCGGCCAGCTTCTGGATCTCCACCTTGCGGCGGCCGGTCACCTTCTGCAGGCGCTGGTTGACCTGGTCGCGGATGTTGCGGATGTCGATCACCGCCTGGTTCGCCTCGCTGACCTTGTCGCGGACGCGCCGCGACAGGTTGAACTGCTCGGCCAGGTCGGCTTCACTGATGCCGGCCGCCACCAGCCGCGGATCCAGCGTGATGTTGAAGTCGCGCGTCTTGGTCTCGCCGTTGGCGGTCATCCGCACCGTGTAGCGGCCGGTCGGTGCCGCCGGGCCGCGCTGCGGCTGCGCCGCCCACATGATCATCCCCGGGAACACCGTCGAGCCTTCGTAGCGCATGTCCCACGAGAAGCGGTTGATGCCCTTGGCGGTCGCCACCCGGGGCGGTCCGCCGCCAAACGGGTTGTCGGTCTCCGGCGCCGGGGCCGGCTTGGGCGTGCCAGAGAAGCTGCGTAACACCGTGCCCTGAGCGTCCAGGAACTCGATCTTCACCTCGCTCGCCTCCTGGTTCAGGAAGTAGTCGAACGAGACGTTGCGATCGCGGCCGCGGATGGGGTTGTTCGGCTCGAACAGGTGCAGGGCGCTGTTGGTCAATTCCGGCGTCGCCTGCCGCAACACGCCGATGTTGTCGAGGATGTAGAAGCCGCGGCCGTGCGTGCCGATCACCAGGTCGCGATCTTCGACGATGATGCCGTGGACGGGGGTGGTCGGCAGGTTGAGCTTGAGCGACTGCCAGGACGCACCGTCGTTGAACGAGATGTAGATGCCGTGCTCGGTGCCGAGATACAGCAGGCCCTTGCGCTTTGGATCCTCGCGGATGACGCGCGCGAAGTCGGTGTCGGGAATGCCGGTGGTGATCTTCTGCCAGCTCTTGCCGAAGTCCGCGGTCTTGTAGACGTATGGCTTGCGGTCGCCCATCTGGTAGCGATTGCCGGCGAGGTAGGCCACGCCGTTCTGGTGCGGCGAAGCGTCGATCAGGCTGATGCGCGTGAACTCGGGCAGGTCGGGCGGCGTAATGCGAGTCCAGTTCTTGCCGCCGTCCTGCGTCACGTGGACCCAGCCGTCATCCGACCCGGTCCAAATGGTGTTGGCGTCCTGGCGCGACGGCGCCACCGTGAAAATCACGGCATAAGTTTCGACGCCGGTCTGGTCCTTGGTGATGGGACCGCCGGACGCCTGCATGGTCTTGGGATCCGAGCGCGTCAGGTTCGGGCTGATCTTCTCCCAATTCTGGCCCCCCGAAGTGGTGCGGTACAGGTGCTGTGACGAGGCGTACAGGACCTTCGAATCGACCGGCGAGAAGACGATCGGGAACGTCCACTGGAAGCGTTCCTTGATGTCGATCGACGACCAGCCCATGGGGTTGTCGGGATAGATGTGAATGGCGCGCTGCTGGCCCAGTTCGCGATCGAGGCGGCTCAGGTAGCCGCCGTAGCTGCCGGCGTAGAACACCGACAGGTCGTTCGGGTCGGGCGCGATGTAGCCGCTTTCGCCGCCGCCCACCGCGTAGAAGATCGGCGGCAGGCTGCCCTCGCCCGCCCCCGGGCTGGCCTGGCTGCCGACACACGCGGTGCTGTTGTCCTGCTGCGCGCCGCACACGTGATAGGGCACGTGCTTGGTGGTGAAGACGTTGTAGAACTGCCCGGTGGGAATGTCCTGCCCGGTCCAGGTTTGTCCGCCATTGAACGTGACGTTGGCGGCGCCATCGTTGGACTGGACCATGCGCTTGTTGTCGGTGGACGAGATCCACAGGTCGTGGTTGTCACCGTGGGGCACGCGGATGTTCGACAGGGACTTGCCGCCGTCGGTCGACTTGTAGAACTGGACGTTCAGCAGGTAGACGGTGTCTTTGTTCACCGGGTCGGCGTTGACGCGGGTGTAGTAGAACGCGCGCTGCCGGATGTTGCGGTTGTCGTTGATCATCTTCCACGTCGCGCCGGCATCGTCGGACACGTAGAGGCCGCCGGCCGCTTCGTTCTCGATGATGGTGTAGACGCGGTTACCGTCGGCGCCCGATACCGACACGCCGACCTTGCCCCACAGGCCGGTGGGCAGGCCGGGGTTCTTGGTGATCTCGGTCCACGTGTCGCCGGCGTCGGTGGACTTGAACAGGCCGCTGCCCGGGCCGCCGCTCGACATGCTCCACGGCGTGCGGTTGGCCTCCCACAGGCCGGCAAAGATCACGTTCGGGTTCTTGGGATCGATCGACAGGTCCACGCCGCCGGTCTTCTCGTCGCGGAACAGCGTCCGCCGCCAGGTCTTGCCGCCGTCGGCGGACTTGAAGATGCCGCGCTGCGGATGCTCGTTGTAGACCTGTCCCAGCACCGCGGCGTAGACGATGTCGCAATTGGTCGGGTGTACGCGCAGCCGCGCAATGGCCTGCGAGTCGCGCAGATCGCTCAGGTGGTCCCACTTCACGCCGCCGTCCGACGTCTTGTAAACGCCGTCGCCCTGGATGATGTTGCCGCGGAACTGGGTCTCGCCGCCGCCGATGTAGACGACATCGGGATTCGACTGGCACACCGCCAGCGAGCCAATCGACGAGGTGCTGATCTTGCCGTCGGTCATCGGCGTCCAGTTGGTGCCGCCGTCGGTGGTCTTCCAGGCGCCGCCGCCGGTGGCGCCGAACCAGTACTCGAGCGGCCGGGCATCGCTGCCGGCAGTGGCGATCGAGCGTCCACCACGCGCGGGGCCGATACTGCGCCACTGCATGCCGCTGTAGAGCGACGGGTCGGGCACGCCGGCTGACTGCGCTTCTAGCGACGGCGTCACGGACAGGGCTCCGGCGAGGCCGGCCGCAACGAGGAATCCAAGGATCAGTGGGGTACGGAAGGGTGTCATGGTTGGAACTCCAAGTGTTTCAGCGTCGTGCGAAACAGGCTTTAATTGTAGCCCCTACTTGCGCGCCAGCACGACCAGGCCGACCGCGTTCAGGCACAGGATGCGCAGCCGTCTGACCAACGCGAGGGTGACGCCGGCGGCGGGACCGATGCCGATCGCCGCCGCCACGGCGCCCGAGCCCGCCTCGTCAATGCCCAGTCGATACGGGATGAACTTGAAGGCGATGGTGACGAAGCGCCCGGCGCTCTCGAGCAGGAACGCATCGACCAGCGTCACGGCGCCGCCACCCGCCAGCAGGCGCAGCACCAGCCACACCTCGGCCACCGCGGCCGCGTGAAACGCCACCTCCCATGCGCCGACGTGCGCGAGGCGGGCGAACGGCCAGCCGAGGACGCCGTAGACGCGGCTCTCGACCTCACGAATTGCCGCGGCCGGCACCGCCGTTCGTCCCGCCAACCGGGTGATCAGCGGCGCGAACCTGGAGAGCACGGCCGGCTGCGAGCGCGCCAGCCACAGGCCGGCCATGGCGGCGACGGCGATGGTGCCGACAATGACTTCGGCGATCTGCGCCAGCGCCGGCGGCAGGCCGGCGCGCTGGAAGAAGAACCACGTGCCGGCCAGCAACACGACGGCGACCGAGGCCGTGTAGCAGGCGTTCTCGATGGTGACTGAGGCGACGCTGGTGACGGTGGACACGCGCGACCGCGTCAGGATGATCTTGGTGGGTTCGCTGGCGAGCAGCCCGAGCGGCGTGAGGTTGCCGAGCGCGTCGGCCGCGATCATGGCGCTGAACGTGTCGCGAAAGCGCAGTTCAGAATCGTTGGCGCACACCAGCCACGCGCGGGCCCGGCACGCCATGCGGGTGGCGCCCAGGATCACCACGAGGATGAACCACCAGCCAACGCTGGTGACGCCCGACACCACTTCGGCCCACCCCACCCGGCGGATGGTGAACACGAGCAGGCCGACGCCGACGAGGGCGACCAGGAGGTTGAGCAGTGACAACTTCGGACGCATCGGGGCCAGACGTGAAGACTACAGCTTCTGGGCGTCGCGCAAGCGGCCGAGATCGCGGTCAAAGGTGCCGAGTGGCACATGTCCGGCCTTGCGTGCCAGTTCGAGCAGCAGGGCATCTGAAAAGCCGACCGCCGGCTTCGCCGCACAAATCTGGAGCGCCGACTCGATCACGTCGGGCTCCTGAAGGGTGAGTTGTTCGTGGTCCAGAAGCATCCGCACCGAGGTGCCGAGTTCCGCGGGGGACATGTCATACACGGAGGTCAAGACCCACGAGGCTTCGGCCAGCGCCAGCACTGATACCCACGCCCCGTTGGCGACGAAGGCGTCCGCCGCCGCGGCCTGGCGCGGATCGTCACGGGTGATCATGCGGACCAGAACGTTGGTATCAACTGCGCGCATGGCGGGCCTGCATCCGCTTGGCAATGCCCTGCTTCATCTCGGCCACCGATCGCCGCTTGGGCGGTCCTTCGGGAAACAACACCTTGTGGATGTCCTCGGACGAGTATTGGCCCTTCCGCCGAACGACGATCTGCTCGCCGTCCGCGTCCCATTCAATGACCGAGCCTGGCGCGAGGCCAAGTCGTCTCCGAACTTCGGCCGGCACCGAGATTTGACCTTGGGCCGTCAGCTTAGATTGGGCGAGAGCCATGCCGACATATTACCACGGTAATGCGCCGACGACCGCTGGTCCGGGTGTAGAGTAGGCCGATGCTGCGGGTCGCGCTGTTCATGCTGCTGGGCTCTGTTGCTGTGGGCGCCCAGCTGGCTACCAGCTCGATCAGGCCGGCGAGTTGATTGCGTATCGACTGCCATGAGCGCCAACACCTCGGCGCGCCATAAAGGGGCGCCCTACCTACCCTTCCGTAGGGCCCCCCTTTATGGGGGGCCGTTCGACTAGCCAATTGGTGTTCACCATGAAGACATCACTCACGATCGCTGTGCTCGCCTGCCTCGGCCTCACTGCCGTCACCGCCCAATCACCCGTGAGCCCTCGCGCCGGGGTTGACTGGCCGGGCTTCCGCGGCATTGCCGCCGCTGGTGTGAACGACGCCGCGGCCGTGCCGGTGAACTGGAGTGTGCCTGAGGCCAAGCTCGTGAAGTGGAAAGTACCGGTGGCGGGCCTTGGTCACTCGAGTCCCGTGGTGTGGGGCGACATGGTCTGCACCGCCAGCGCCATCAGCGGCACCCCGGACCCGCAACTCAAGATTGGCCTCTACGGCGACATCGGCTCGGTGCTCGACACCACCGTGCACAGGTTCATGGTCATGTGTTTCGACAAGCACACCGGCAGGCTGCGGTGGGAGCAGACGGCGAAGACCGGCATTCCGATCATCAAGCGGCATCCCAAATCCACGCATGCTAGTTCAACGTTGGCCACCGACGGCACGCACATTGTGGCCTTCTTTGGTTCCGAGGGCCTGTATGCGTACGACTTCAAGGGCCGGCTGGTATGGCAGAAGGACTTCGGCGCGCTCGACTCGGGCTTCTTCATGGCGCCGGAGGCGCAGTGGGGCTTTGCCAGCTCCCCCATCATTCATAACGGTCGCGTGATCGTGCAGGCGGATGTGCAGAAGGGTTCGTTCGTGGCCGCGTTCGACGTCCGCACCGGCAAGCAACTGTGGCGGACGCCGCGGGCTGATGTGCCGACCTGGAGCACACCGGCGGTCGTGAACATGAACGGCCGCGACCAGGTGATCGTCAACGGCTGGAAGCACATCGGCGGCTACGATCTC
>JBEGVQ010000022.1:0-8581 GCA_041178345.1 Acidobacteriota bacterium
TTGCGGGACATCACAGAGCGCCAGCAGCACCAGGCCGAACAGGTTGCGACTGCCGCCAGACTGCAAGCGGAAGTCGAGCTGGTGAGCACCACACTGGCCGCCGTCACCGACGGAATCTTCGCCCTCGACGGGGCAGGCCGCGTGCGACTGACGAACTGGCAGGCAGAGCAGCAGGCGGGTCGGAGGGGCGAGGCCGTGGTTGGTGAAGCGTTCGATCGGGTGCTGTCTCTGGAAGACGAGCGGGGTGAGCCAATCCCGATCCTGAAGGTTCTCGGCGACCTGGATTTGTCCGTGCGCGAGTGGTCAGCCAAGCTTTCCGGCGGCGAGGTGCACGAGCGCCGCAGCAGGGGAAGGATAAGTCGCCAGGTCCTGCTGCGCCGGTCGGATGGTACGTTGCGGACCGTGCTGCTGAACGTCACGCGGCTGGCCACTGGCGCGGGACACGGCGACGACGGCGCTCCGCGCGTCGTGATCGCCGTGCGCGATATCAGCGAGGAGATCGAGGCGGCGAAGTCGAAACGGGATTTCGTGCACGTGGTGTCGCACGAGCTGCGGACGCCGGTGACGTCGATTCACGGATTCGTCTCGGCCCTGCTCGACAGTCCCGACATGCCCAGGGACACGCGAGTCGAATTCCTGCAGATCGTCCGCACGCAGTCGTCGCGGTTGAGCCAGCTGGTCGAGGAGATCCTGGAGGTCGCGCGCCTTGAAAGCGGCGGGCTGCCGCTGTATCTGGAGGAGGTGGCGACTGCCGAGGTGGTGAGGCGCGCGGTGCTCGGACTGCAGCACGAGGCGCAGCGCAAAGCGGTCCGCGTGGGGACGGTCCTTCCAGCCACGCTCCCCCCTCTGCGGTCTGATGCGGCGCGGCTGCAGTCGGTGGTGACCAACGTGCTGAGCAACGCGGTGAAGTTCACGCCTTCCGGGGGGGACGTCGAGATCTCCGCGGCCGTTGTCGGCGACCAGATGCAGATTGTGGTGTGCGACTCTGGACCGGGGATTCCCGAGGATCAGCGTGATCGCGTCTTCGAGAAGTTCTACCGGGTGCGGCGTCCCGGCACGGAAGTCCCGGGGACGGGTCTTGGCCTCTCGATAGTCAAGTCGACGGTGGAGCTGCTTGGTGGAACCGTGAGCCTCGACACCCGGGGAGGCGGCGGATTGCGTGTGCTCGTCGTCTTCCCGCTGGCTGGTCCTGGAAGTGCGGCCCTTCCGAACGTCTCATAGCCACCTTCCCATCAGCGGCCGGAACCGGGCGACACGCTCGACACCCCGGCGAGTGCTGCGGGCGTCAAGATCGGCGGTGCGACGACGGAATGGTACACTGGTGAGCCGCAGATGCGCACATTGGTTGCACCATCGTGATTGAACCGGCGTGATTGAACTGCCGTGATGGAACCCTCTTGAAGAACTTGATTATCGCAATCGACGGCCCGTCGGGCGCCGGCAAGGGCACCCTGGCCCGCACGCTGGCCACGCGCCTGGGCTACCTGCACGTTGACACCGGGGCGATGTTCCGGTCGGTGGCGTGGAAGGCTGCGCACGACGGTTTGTCGCTGGACGACGATGCCGCGGTGGCAGCGCTGGCCGAGACGGCCGTGCTCGAGCAGGTGGAGGGCCGGATTGCGATCGACGGGCACGATGTGACCCGGGCCATCCGCACGCCCGAGATCGACAAGGCCGCCGCGTCGGTCGCCCGCTTGCCGCGGGTGCGCGAGGTGCTGGTCGCGCGCCAGCGCGCCCTGGGGGCCGGCGGCGCGGTGGTGATGGAAGGCCGCGACATCGGCACCGTGGTGTTCCCGAACGCCGATATGAAGATCTACCTGGATGCCTCGGCCGAGGAGCGGGCCAGGCGCCGCGCCTCTGACACCGCGCACACCGGCGGCAGCGATGGCCTGGCGAACGTGCAAAGCGAGCTGGCGGCCCGCGACCAGGCCGACCAGACGCGCGCCGTGGCGCCGCTGACACTGGCCAAGGACGCCGTCTACATCGACACCACCGAGATGCCGCTCGAGGTGGTCGTCAACCACGTGATGATGTTGCTGCTCGACCAGCTCGAGAGCTGATGACCCCCGACGAGTTTCGCCAAGCGGGCCACGCGCTGATCGACTGGATTGCCGACTACCGGGCCACCGTCGAGTCGCGCAAGGTGATCGCCCCGTCGGCCCCCGGCGACATCAGGGCGATGTTGCCGCCGGCTCCGCCGCAACAGGGCGAGGCCTTCGAGTCGATTGCCGCCGACATCGATCGGGTCGTGATGCCGGGCATCACCAACTGGCAGCATCCGCGCTTCTTCGGGTACTTCCCCTCGAATGGCCTGTTCGCGAGCGTGCTCGGCGACCTGCTGAGCTCGGGCCTGGGCGTGATCGGCCTCGCCTGGCAATCGAGCCCCGCGCTGACCGAGGTCGAAGAGGTCACGATCGACTGGATGCGGCAGCTGCTGGGGCTGAGCGACGCCTGGAGCGGAGTGCTCAATGACACGGCCTCGACCAGCACGCTGGTGGCCCTGCTGTGCGCCCGCGAGCGGGCGACGAACTACGGTCTCGACCGCGGCGGCCTGCAGGCGGAAGCGCGGCCGCTGATCGTCTACACCTCGGCACAGAGCCACAGCTCGGTCGAGAAGGCCGCGCTACTGGCCGGCTTTGGCCGCGCGCATGTGCGCATGGTGCCGCACGACACCGCCTTTGCCATGCGTCCCTATGCGCTCGACGCGCTGATCCGGGCGGACCTGGCTGCGGGCAACCAGCCCTGCGCCGTGGTGGCGACGACCGGCACGACGACCTCGACCGCTCTGGACCCGATTGCCGCGATCGCGCCGATCACCACAAAGCACGGACTCTGGCTGCACGTCGATGCCGCCATGGCCGGGTCGGCCATGATCCTGCCCGAGTGCCGCTTCATGTGGGACGGGGTCGAGCAGGCCGACTCGTTGATCGTCAACGCGCACAAGTGGCTCGGCGCCGTCTTCGACTGCACGCTCTACTTTGTTCGCGACCCCGAACACCTGGTGCGGGTGATGTCCACGAACCCGAGCTACCTGCAGACCGCGGCCGATGGGCGGGTGAAGAACTACCGCGACTGGGGCCTGCCGCTTGGCCGTCGCTTCCGCGCGCTGAAGCTGTGGTTCCTGATCCGCGAACAGGGCGTCGAAGGCCTGCAGAGACGCCTGCGCCGGGACATCGAGAACGCCGAGTGGCTTGAGCAGCAGATCAAGGCCACGCCGGGTTGGAAAGTCCTCGCGCCCGTGCCGCTGCAGACGCTGTGCGTGCGCCACGAACCGGGTTGGCTGAGCGACGAAGCGCTCGATGCGCACACCCAGGCCTGGGCCGCCCGCGTCAACCAGTCCGGCGCCGCCTACCTGACGCCGGCCATCCTCGACGGCCACTGGATGGTCCGCGTCTCGATTGGCGCCGAACAGACCGAGCGGGTTCACGTGGAACAGCTGTGGGCGCTGATGCAACAAGCAGCGACGTCCGGAGAGCGGGGGCGTTAGCCTCCGCTAGAATGGCGATGGCTAACGCCATCGCCCTCCCTACCATTATGAAATCATTCAACGTCCTCAACCCGGCAACCGGCGCCAGCATCGGCCCCGCCGCCGATGCCAACGCCGACGAGGCGCGCGCGGCGATTGAACGCTCGGTCGCCGCCTTCCCGCTCTGGAAAGCGACCACCGCGTTCGAGCGTGGGGACATCCTCCGCCGCTGGCGCGATCTCATCCTCAAGAACGAGGAGGCCATCGCCCGTCTCATGACCAGCGAGATGGGCAAGCCCATCACCGAGTCGCGCGGCGAGGTGAAGTACGCGGCGGGCTTTGTCGACTGGTACGCCGAAGAAGGCAAGCGCGCGTACGGCGACCTCATCCCGACGCATGCGGCGGGCAAGCGGTTGCTGGCCACGCGGCAACCGGTCGGACCGGTCTACGCGGTCACGCCGTGGAACTTTCCGGCGGCCATGGTCACGCGCAAGGTCGCGCCGGCGCTCGCCGCCGGCTGCACCGTGGTGCTGAAGCCCGCCGAGCAGTCGCCGCTCACCGCGGTGCTGCTCGCGCAGCTCTGGGTGGAGGCCGGTGGTGCCGCCGACGTGTTCCAGGTCCTGACCAGCGCGGATCCCGCGGCGGTGTCCGAGCCGTTCTTCGCCGACGCGCGCGTGCGGAAGCTGACCTTCACCGGCAGCACCGAAGTGGGGAAGCTGCTCTACGCCCAGGCCGCGCGGACCGTGAAGCGGGTGTCGCTCGAGCTGGGCGGACACGCGCCATTCATCATCTTCGAGGACGCCGACATCGCCGCCGCCGTCGCGCAGGTGATGGCGACCAAATTCCGGAACGCCGGCCAGACCTGCGTCTGCGCCAATCGCCTGTACGTCCACGCCTCGATTCGCGAGGCGTTCGTGGCGAAGCTGTCGGAGGCCGTTGGCGCGCTGCGCGTCGGCGATCCCACGCTCGAGGCGACTCAGGTGGGGCCCCTCGTCGATCGGGCGGGTCTCGACAAGGTGGCCGCGCACGTGGCCGACGCCGTGGCCAAGGGCGCGCGCGTGGTGGTCGGGGGCAAGGCGGGGGCGGGCCTGTACTTCGAACCAACGCTGCTGGTCGATGTCGCTGCCGGCATGCGCATTCTCGAAGAGGAGACCTTCGGTCCGGTGGCGCCGGTGGTCAGCTTTACGTCCGAGGCGGACGTGGTCGCCGCGGCCAACGACACCCCGTACGGCCTGGCCGCCTACGTCTGGACGCGCGACCTCGGCCGGGCGTTCCGCGCAGCTGAAGCACTGGACTATGGAATTGTCGGGGTCAATGACGGGTTGCCGGCGACGCCCCACGCGCCGTTTGGCGGCGTGAAGGCGTCGGGCATTGGTCGCGAAGGCGGCCGCTGGGGCCTCGAGGAATATCTCGACGTGAAGTACGTGTCGATCGCGTTGCCCTAGGGACGGCTGAAGCCGCCGCTCTCCGAACGCTTGGAGGGCGATGGCTTCAGCCATCGCCGCGTTATTCCTCGTCTTCGAAATCTTCCTTCGAACTCGGGTCGAGCTCCCACCGGTGGGTGTCTCGCTCAGCGATCTCGGCGCCCCCCTGCAGTTCCTCATCGTCGGCGTACTCGACGCCGAGTGCGCGTCCAATCTCGTCGACCACATCCTGGTCGGGCGTCGGGTTGTCGCCGCCGGGCGATTCGTCACCCTGTGATTCGGCGTTCTGCCAATTGGCGTCGATGTCGCCGCCGGTGAGCCGGGGGCTGGCGCTGTTGTTCTTCTTCAGCGTGTCGCGCAGTTCCTCGCCTCCGGAGTGCGCGGCAGACGCGAGACCCGCCATGCCCAGGCTTGACGGGATGCCGTGAATGTCGGCCACGGTCTTGCGCGGCCGGTCGAGGTTGGGCTTCTTGTAAGAGTCCACCGCCGCCTTGGCGCCGGCCTTCACGGCTTTCACGTTGACTACGGCCTTCGTGACGGCCTTTTTGACGGCCTTGGTGACCTTCCTGGCTACGACCTTGGCCGAGGCCTTTGCCTTCTTGCCGGCCACCTTCTTGCCCGCCGTAGTCTTAGCGGAGGCGGGGGCCTTCTTGACAGGCTTTGTGGCCTTACGGACCACCGTCTTGGCCGCCTTGGCGCCCTTCTTGGCCGTCGGCTTTGCCTTTTGGGCGGCCTTCTTGACGATTCTTCGAGCGGCGGCTCTCGGCGCGGCCTTCTTTCGGGCTGGTTTGGCCTTCTTGGCGGGCCGTGCGGGCTTCTTGCGGGCCATGGCAAAATCCTCCAGGGATTCTTGACAGTTTGCAGCTAAGTAGCGTAACCTCTATCGGTTACGCCGGGTGCCAGTTTCCAGTTCACTTCACAAGTTCCGCTGTGATCACGACGCTGGCGACCTGACAGTAGCAAATCTGAGAGTAAAGGACACGCACCGATAATGGCAATTTCGCAGGACGAACAAAACCCCGCTACAGAACCAGGCGCGGCGACCCCCGCGGCCCGGGTCCCGGGGAAGCAGGCGCTCAAGACCACGTCACCGTGGGGGCACGACGACGATACCGACCCACAGGAGTATGCCCGCCTGTTGGACCTTTACGATAACAGCTTCCGCAATCTCGCGGAAGGTGAAGTCGTCAAGGGCACCGTTCTCAAGGTCACCGCCAACGAAGTCGTCATCGACGTCGGCTACAAGTCAGAAGGCGTCATCGCCGTCGAGGAATTCCTCGACGAAACCGGCCAGGTCATTGTTCGCGAGGGCGACGTCGTTGACGTGCTGCTCGAGCGCACCGAAGACCGTGAAGGCCACATCGTCCTCTCGCGCGAAAAAGCCGAGAAGATGAAGATTTGGGACGAAGTCGAGCGCGCCTTCCAGGAACGGAAGGTCGTGATCGGCCGCGTCGTCGAGCGGATCAAGGGCGGTCTCGCGGTGGACATCGGCGTCCGCGCGTTCCTGCCCGGCAGCCAGATCGACGTTCGCCCGGTGCGCAACCTGGACGCCCTCAAGGGCCAGGAACTGCGCATGCGCGTGATCAAGGTCAACAAGAAGCGCGGCAACATCGTGCTCTCGCGCAAGGTTCTGCTCGAAGAGGAGAACGCCGAGAAGAAGAAGTCGACGCTCGAAACACTCGCCGAGGGCAAGGTCCTGCGCGGCGTGGTCAAGAACATCACCGACTACGGTGCGTTCATCGACCTGGGTGGCATCGACGGCCTGCTGCACATCACCGACATGTCGTGGGGCCGCGTCGGCCACCCGTCGGAGCTGTTCAAGGTCAACGACGAGATCGACGTGGTGGTGCTCAAGTACGACCAGGCCACCGAGCGCGTCTCGCTCGGCCACAAGCAGTTGATGGCCGACCCGTGGACCACCGTGATGGACCGCTTCCCGGCCGGCGCCCGCATGGCCGGCAAGGTGGTGAGCCTGACCGACTACGGCGCGTTCATCGAGCTGGAGCCGGGCGTCGAAGGCCTGATCCACGTGAGCGAAATGTCGTGGAGCAAGCGCGTGAAGCACCCGTCGAAGATCCTCAACGTGGGGGATTCGGTTGACGCCATGGTGCTCGGCGTGGACCCCGCGGCGCGCCGCATCTCGCTCGGCCTGAAGCAGGTCGAGAGCAACCCGTGGCACGAGCTGGCCGAGAAGTACCCGGTCGGCACGAAGATCAAGGGCAAGGTCCGCAACTTGACCGAGTTCGGCGCGTTCGTGGAAGTCGAAGAAGACATCGACGGCCTGATCCACATCTCGGACATGTCGTGGAGCAAGCGCGTGAAGCACCCGAGCGAAGTGCTCAAGAAGGGTGATGTCGTCGAGGCGATGGTGCTCAGCATCGACGCCGAGAACCAGCGCCTGTCGCTCGGCCTCAAGCAGCTCGCGACCGACATCTGGGAAGACTTCTTTGCCCGTCACCAGGTCGGTTCGACCATTGACGGCAAGGTGGTCCGCATGACCAACTTCGGCGCCTTCGTCGAGCTCGACGAAGGCATCGAGGGCCTGATTCACGTGAGCGAGTTCGACGATTCGCAGGGCGGCGAGAAGATCGATCTGGAAGTCGAGAAGTCGTACCAGATGAAGATCATCAAGCTCAGCCCGGCGGAGCGGAAAATCGGCCTCAGCATTCGCGCACTGACCAACGCCAACTACCGGGCCGACTACGAGTCGTTCTCGGAAGCGCAGGGACAGGGCGGCGCGACGCTGGGCGATCACCTGAAGCACAAGTAACCCATGACGAAGGCGGAGCTGGTCGAAGAAGTATCGCGCGTCTCGGACCTCACGAAGAAGCACTCGGAGGTCATCGTCGACACCGTGTTCGAGAGCATCATTGATGCGCTCAAGCGCGGTGAGAAGATCGAGCTGCGCGGATTCGGCAGTTTCCGCCTTCGTAAACGCGAGCCCCGCAAGGGCCGCAACCCGAAGACCGGCGACAAGGTGGACGTGCCGCCCAAGCGCGTCCCCTACTTCAAGCCGGGCAAGGAATTGAAAGACCTGATCAACCGGGACACGGGGGAGCCGCCCATCGACGGCCCCCCGGCACCGCCCACCGACGGCCTCTCCGGCCCGCTCTAAGATGTGGCGGCAACCCTGCCGGGTTGCCTGAGGGGGCACTGAGTGGAACGCATCTGGTCTCCCTGGCGGCATTCCTACGTGACCCGCAGTCAAGAAGCCGACCAGTGCGTGTTCTGCGTGGCACCCTCGTCTGATGAGGGCCGCCCGCTGATCGTCCACGAAGGCACGCTGGCCTACGTCATCCTCAACCTCTATCCTTACAACGCCGGGCACCTGATGGTGGTGCCGCGCCGCCACGTCGCGACGCTGGCCCTGCTTGAACGCGACGAGCTGACCGAGATGGCGCTGCTGACGCAGCTGTGCGAAAGGGTGCTGACGGAAGCGTTCCAGCCGCAGGGCCTCAACATCGGCCTCAACCTCGGCCGTCCGGCCGGGGCGGGCATCGTCGATCACCTGCACACCCACCTCGTGCCGCGGTGGAACGGCGACACGAACTTCATGACGGTGGTGGGGGAAGTGCGGGTGCTCCCGGAAGAGCTGCCGCGGACAGCTGAGCGATTGCGTCCGATGTTTGAAAGACTCGCCGGGTAATGGCTATAATCGACGCTTATCGCCAGCGTCGATTGCCCTTATCCA
>JBEGVQ010000023.1:0-22510 GCA_041178345.1 Acidobacteriota bacterium
CGGGCATGATGGCCATCATCCTGTTCCTGGCCTCGACCCGGGATCGCGCCATGTGGCAGTGGCTGACCCTGGCGGGCGGCGTCGGCACCGCAGTCGCGTTGTTGCTGTACATGCCGTTCACCTGGTCGGGCGGCGGCGGCCCGGTCGGCAATCGCTACTTTCTCGGGACGTACGGCGTGTTCCTGTTCCTGGTCCCGCCGCTGCAGACCGCGGTGGCCGGCCTGGTCACCCTCGCGATCAGCGGCCTGTTCGTGATGCGGATTGTCTCCAATCCGTTCTATGCCTCGACGCATCCGGCCGAACACAGCAAGTCGGGCCTGTTCCGCCGGCTGCCGATCGAGTTGACGATGGTCAACGATCTGCCGGTGAACGTGTTGCCGGACCGGACGCGGCAGCCGCTGGGCGGGACGCCGCCGATCTTCGGCTACTTCATCGACGACAGCATCTACAACCGCGAGGGCGATGCGTTCTGGGTGAAAGGGGAGTCGAGCGCCGACCTGATCCTGCGCGCGCCGATTGCGCCCGAGACGCAGGCCGCCGGTGTCGCCGAGGCGCGATCGCTGCGCATCGAGAAGTTGACGGTGATTCTCGAAACCGGGCCGCGGCCCAACCGCGTCACCGTGGACGCTGGGGCGGGGCGCCACGTGGTCGAGATGGCGGCCAACTCGCAGCAGACCGTCGAGGTGGAGATGCCGCGCGGCGCGCCGTACAAGTACCATCCCGACTACCCGACCAACTACGTCTACAGCCTGTCGATTGCGTCTTCGACCGGCTTCGTGCCGGTGTTCGAGTCTGGAGCGAACGACAGCCGTTTCCTCGGTGTCATGGTCCGGCTGATTCCGACCTACGGAGACGCGCCGTAGTGGCCACCATTGCCGTCGTGACGTCGAGCCCGCCGTTTGCCGAAGGCGGGCACCTGGTGATGGCGCGCGAGCTGGTGCGCGCGCTCAAGGAGGAGGGGCACGAAGCGGGCCTGATCGTCACGCCGCAGAACCGGTTCGGGCAGCAGGCCAGCGCCTACCTGGCCGCGTGGTGCACTGACGTCCAGATGGCACACGAGGAACAGAAGGTGGACCAGGTCATCAGCCTGCGGTTTCCCGGGTTCGCGGTGCAGCATCCGAAGCACGTGCTGTGGCTCAACCACCGCATGCGCGAGTACTACGACCTGTGGGGGCAGTTCAGTTCGCACCTGTCGTGGAAGGCCCGAATCAAGGAGCGCACGCGGCGCGCCATCATCCACCGCGTGGACAAGCACCTGTTCGACCGGATGCAACGGCGGTTCGTGATTTCGGGTACGGTGCAGGCGCGGCTGCGGCAGTTTGGCGGCATCTCGTCGGAGGTGCTGTATCCGCCGCCGCCCAAGCGCGACTACCGCCACGACGGCTATGGCGATTACCTGTTCGGCGTGTCGCGGCTGTCGCCGCTGAAGCGTTTTGACCTGGTCCTGCGCGCGCTGGCCGAACCCATGGCGGCCGGCATCAAGTGCGTGATTGCCGGCGAGGGCGCCGAGCTTGGCGCCTTGATCACGCTGCGCAGTCACCTCGAGCTCGAGCACCGGGTCCAGTTCGTGGGCCGGCTGGATGAAGCCGGCCTGGTGCACCACCTGGCGCGCTGCCGCGGCGTGATCTTTCCACCCTTCAACGAAGACTACGGGTTCGTGACGGTCGAAGCCTACATGTGCGGCAAGCCGGTCATCACCTGCACCGATAGCGGCGGACCCGCCGAGCTCGTCCGTGACGGCGAGACCGGCTACGTCACCGCACCGACGCCCGAAGCGCTCGCGGCCGCGATGCGCTGCGTGATGGACGACCGCAACCTCGCGGCGCGAATGGGCGAAGCCGGGCTGGACATGGCGAAGCAGATGACCTGGTCGAAAGCCATTCAGCAGCTCTTGCTCTGATCGACTCCGACTCCCGACTCCCGGTCTGTTACCATTCGGTAGTTCATGGCATATCGTTCGCCCCTCGAAACGCGCCTGGCCAAGAAGACCACCAAGGCGATCACCGACTTCAACCTGGTTGAAGACGGCGACCGCGTCATGGTGGGCCTGTCGGGCGGCAAGGACAGCTGGGCGCTCATCCAGATCCTCGACGAGCTGCGCAAGCGCGCCCCGATCAAGTTCTCCCTGGTCGCGGTCAACGTCGATTCCGGGTACGAGGGGTACCAGCACAAGCAGGTGGGGGAGGCGTGCCGCGAGCGCGGCTGGGAGTTCTACAGCGAGCACACCAATATCGGCGCCGTCATCGACGACAAGCTCGATAGCGACGACACGCCCTGCTCGCTGTGTGCGCGGCTGCGCCGAGGCGTGTTGTACCGCATGGCGAGGGAGACCGGCGCCACCAAGATCGCGCTCGGGCACCACCTCGACGACTTCGTCGAGACCGCGCTGCTGAACCTGTTTTTCGCCGGCGCGCTGAAGGCCATGCCGGCGCGGCTGACGTCCGACAACGGCCAGCACGTCGTGATTCGGCCGCTGGTGTATGTCACCGAAGCGGAGGCCCGCGCGTACTGCCAGGAGCGCGAGCTGCCGATCATCGGCTGCTGCTGCCCGGCCTGCGGCGATCTCAGCCTGCAGCGCCAGCGCGTCAAGCGGCTGATCGCCGAGCTGGAGCGCGAGCACCCCGCCGTGAAGAACTCGATGATCAAGGCGCTGGCGAACGTCATGCCGCGCTGGCTGCTGGATCGGCGTCTCAATCCGCCGGGCGAGGTGCGCCAGGCCATTGCCACCCAGCTCGAGGAGTTCGACGACCTGCCAGCTGACGTGCCGCTCGTCCCCTTGATGCTGTCTCGTCCCTCGGCTCCCGCCAAACCGTGAGAGCTGTCGTTCAGCGCGTGAGCTCGGCGAGCGTGACCGTGGCCGAGCGGGTCACTGGCGAGATCGGCCCGGGCCTGCTCGTGCTGCTGGGGGTTGAGCAGGGCGACGGTCCAACCGATCTGCAGTACATCGCGTCAAAACTTCGTGACCTGCGGATCTTCGCGGACGCTGACGGCAAGATGAACCGATCGGTGCTCGACGTGCAGGGCGGCGTGCTCGTGGTGTCGCAGTTCACGCTGTCGGGCGACGCCCGCAACGGCCGGCGGCCTTCATTTGCCGCGGCCGCTCCGCCGCAGGTTGCCCGCGCGCTCTACGAAGAGGTCGTGCGAGAATTGGCGGCGAGTGGCCTGCGCGTTGCCACTGGCGAGTTCCAGGCCATGATGCAGGTGTCGCTGGTCAATGACGGTCCCGTGACCATTCTCCTCGACAGCAGGAAAACGTTCTAAGCCCATGATGCGAACCTTGACGACGACCCTCCTTGTGCTCAGCCTGGCAGCGGCCTCGCCGGCGCTGGCGCAGCAGCGGCCGCTGCAAACCGAAGATCCGGAGACCATCGGCTCCGGGCGCGCCTTGATCGAAACGGGGATTGATCACCAGCGCGACGCCTTCCTTCCCGTCTCGGGGCTGCGCGGCAGCCACATCACAATGCCGGCGTTTGGCGTCAGCCTCGGGGTGAGCTCGATCGCGGAGATCCAGTTCGACTGGGCCATTTATCAGAAGCTCAACATCAAGGAACGATTCCCAGGGGCGCCGCTCGCGCCCCTGCTGCAGATCGACGGCGACAGCACCGACGACTTCGGCGACATCCGGATCGGCGCGAAGGTGCGGCTGCTGTCCGAGACCGCGCGCCGGCCCGCCATGGGCACCTGGTTTTCCACGCGGTTGCCAAACGCGGGCAATGAATCCGGCCTTGGCAAGGACGTCCAGGATTTCGCGTCAGCCCTGACCATCGGCAAGACGATTCAATCCGTGCGCGTGGTTGCCAACATCGGGTTGTTGATGATTGGCCGCCCGACCGAGGCGGTCGCGCAGGATGACTTGCTGATCTACAGCCTGTCGGTGGCGCGTGCCATCAGCCAGAACACCGAGATGGTCGGCGAGTTCGTGGGCCGCGCGAACTTCGCGGAGATCGTCACCCCCGGCGCCGAGGATCGCGGCCTGCTGCGCTTTGGCGCGCGCTACACCAGGAGCGCGGTCCGGGTTGACGGCGGGATCAATCTCGGGCTGACCTCGTTCGATCCGGAAGTTGGCTTCACCGCCGGCCTGACCTGGGTCTTCAACGCGTTCCGCGTGCCTTGATGTTGTCGATCGCCAAGGCTCACGCCTACGGCAACGATTTTCTTTTTGTCCCGGCCGTACAGGTCGAAGGGCTCCGTCTCGACGAACTGTCGCGGCGGTTGTGCGATCGCCATTCGGGTCTCGGGGGGGACGGCGTCATCTACTACGCCGTGGCTCCCGATGGCACCGCGCGGATGAAGTTGATCAATACCGACGGCAGCCCGTCGGAGTTGTCGGGCAACGGCTTGCGCTGTCTCGCCGCGCTGGTGATGCATCACCGGGAAGCCGGCGGCCTGGCGCCACTGACCGAAGTGCGCGTGGACACCGACGCCGGGTGGAAGACCCTGGCACTGGTCGGGCGCAGCGGCGGCCGGTACACCTTTCGGGCCGCACTGGGTCACCCCGACCGTGTCGCCGAAGAGACCCTGGACGCCGCCGGCGAGCGGCTGCAGGTGACCACCCTGGCCATTGGCAACCCGCAGTGCGTGGCGCTCGTGAAGGAGCTGCCGGACCCTGCGCGGTTTCACCGGCTGGGGCCGGCGCTGGCGACGCATCCACGCTTCGCCGAAGGCACCAACGTCGAGTTTGCCGTGATCGAGGCCCCGGATCGCGTGCGCATTCTGATCTGGGAGCGCGGCGTCGGGCCGACCCATGCCTCGGGGACCGGCGCCTGCGCGTCGGCGATTGCCGCCATGGTCCATGGCGGCGCGGCCCGCGACATCCAGGTCATTGCCCCCGGCGGCACGCAACGCGTCGAGTGGACCGGCGACGGCGTGTTCCTGACGGGCTGGGCCGAAGTGGTGGTCGACGGCCACTGGGTGCCGTCGTACGCCGACCTCGCATAGGCGGAAATCGCAACAGCGGACGGCGGTTGAGATCGCAGGAATCGCGATCTCCGGGCAGGCGACCTAGCGCTTGCGGCGCGCCGGCGTGGCGGCGGGCGGCTGGTCGATCTGCGCCAATGCGGCCTGAAGCGCCGCGGCGGTACCCTCGAGCGCCGGTGCCACGGCCAGGTAGTCTTCCTTCTCGAGTGCCGAGCGCGCCTTTTGCAGGGCCACGGTTGCCGCGTCGATCGTGAGTTTCGGTGCGGCCAGGCTGCGGGCCGCCAGCGGCGAGGCCTGCAACTGGGTCTCGGCAGTGGCCAGCAGGGTGGCGACCTGGGCCACCGCGCGTTCGGCTTCGCCGCGAGCGTTGGCGCGGCCTTCCACCGCCAGCTTCGCGGCGTTCTGCGCGCGCTCGAAACTGTCGATCGCGTGGCTCAGGGCCTGCCGGTAGTCGTCGCCGGCCGCCGCCTCGTTCGAGCGGTTGAGCGCGTCGGCGGCGGCCTTGAGTTCGTCAGCGGCGAACCGGTCGGCGCCGGCGGCGCGGGCCGCTTCGATCGCGCCCTGCGCCAGGTTCATTTCCTTGTTCGGGGGCTCGGAGCACGCGGTAGTGAGGAGGGGGAGGATGACCAGCGCCAGGCGGCGAGCGACACGAAACATGTCCCTTGAGTATACGACAGCGTCGCCGCGCCGCCGCCGCGCGATCGCGGCAGAACGCGCCTCAATCAGCTACCATGATGGGTCGGCCACGATGGCGCACGTCCCGGTGGAGGATCGTCCGCGGGAGAAGCTGGCACGGGCCGGTGCCGACGCGCTCGGCGACAACGAGCTGCTGGCGCTGGTGATTGGTTCCGGGACGCGGTCGCGAGGGGCCCTGGCGGTGGCGCAGGACATGATCGCGATGGCCGACGGCCTGTCCAGCCTGGCCCGGCTCGGGATGGAGGACCTGGAACGGGTGCCGGGGATTGGCGCATCGCGAGCGGCGCGGGTGTTGGCGGCGCTCGAACTGGGCCGGCGCACGTTGACGCGCGACCGCCCCGACCGGCCGCGGTTCCTGACGATTAAGGATGCCGCGCACTACCTGATGCCGCGGTTTGGCGGCTACGTGGTGGAACGGGTGGGCGTGATGCTGCTGGACCAGAAGCACCGGTTGATTCGGACCGCCGTGGTGTCGACGGGCACGCTCGATGGGACCGTCGCGGAGCCGCGGGATATCTACCGGCTGGCCGTCGCCGCGTCGGCCGCGAGCGTGGTGGTGTTTCACAACCACCCGTCGGGCGACCCGTCGCCGAGCACGTTCGATCGGCTGTTGACGCGCCGCCTGGCCGTGGCCGGCGACATGCTCGGGATCGAGTTGGCCGACCACATCATTCTGGGCGACGGGACGTACTTCAGCTTCAAGGAAGAATCCAAACGGTGACGATTCTCTACTTCGACTGCTTCGCCGGCGCGGCGGGCGACATGATTCTCGGGGCGCTCGTTGACGCCGGCCTGCCGTTCGACGAACTGAAGCGCGCACTCGGCAGCCTGGCGGTTGACGGCTGGGACGTGTCGGCCGACCGGGTCATCAAGACCGGCGTGACCGCGACCAAGTTTCGGGTCATCGAGCACTCGCCGGTGGCTTCTGGCAACGTAGATGTGGCGTCCGGTAATGTGGCGTCCGGCTCCATCCGGACCCATACCCATACCCACAGCCACCCCCACACCCATACACACTCCTATTCGCACGGGCATCACACCCTGAATGAGATCGAGGCGGCCGTTCGCCGCTCGGCGTTGTCAGATACCGGAAAGGGCAGGGCGATCGCCATGTTCCGCCGCCTGGCGGAAGCAGAGGCCACCATTCACGGCCTGCCGATCGGCCAGGTCCACCTGCACGAAGTTGGCGCGATCGATTCGATCATCGACATTGTCGGCGCCGTATTCGCGATCGAGTGGTTCAAGGCGGATCGGGTCGTCGTGTCACCCCTGAACGTCGGCGGCGGCATGGTTCGCTCGGCGCATGGCGTGTTTCCCGTGCCCGCGCCGGCGACGGTCGCGCTGCTGAAGGACGCGCCGGTGTACTCGTCGGGCATCCAGGCCGAATTGTTGACGCCCACCGGCGCGTTGATCCTGACGGAGTACGCCGCCAGCTTTGGTCCGGTGCCGGCCATGCGGGTGACGCGCGTGGGGTACGGCGCCGGCGACCGGGATCTGCCAGAGACGCCGAACGTGGTTCGGGTGCTGGTCGGCGAGGATTCCAGCGCGAAGGCAGACGCGCACGGCACCCAGGCGCACACCGTCGTCGTCCTCGAGTGTGAAATTGACGACATGAACCCGCAGATCTTTGGCCACCTGATGGACCGGTTGTATGCCGCCGGCGCGCTGGAAGTGTTCTACTCGGCGGTGCAGATGAAGAAGAACCGCCCGGGTACGCTGATGACGATCGTGGCCCGGCCCGGCGACCGCGAGACGCTCTGCGAGATCGTCTTCCGCGAGTCGACCACGATTGGCGTGCGCCATCACGAGATGTCCCGCGATTGCCTGGAACGCGAGATGGTCAGCGTCGCCACGGACCTCGGGCCGGTGCGATTCAAGGTGGCGCGCCGCCATGGCCAGATCGTGAACGCGCAACCCGAGTTCGACGACCTGGCGAAACTGGCGGCCGAGCGGAGCATCCCAATCAAGGAGATTCAAGCGTTGGCGCAAAAGGCATGGCTGGAGCGATGAAGTATTTCCTGACGACCGCAATCGACTTTGTGAACAGCCGGCCCCATTTGGGCACGGCCTACGAGAAGGTCACGGCCGACATCATCGCGCGTTACCGGCGGCTGGCCGGCTTCGAGACCCATTTCCTGATGGGCAACGACGAGCACTCGCAGAACGTCTATCGCAAGGCGGTCGAGCAGGGGAAGGACCCGCTTACGTACTGCGACGAGATGGAAGTTGTGTTCCGCGAGGTGTGGCAGCGCCTCGATGTGTCGTTCGACGACTTCATTCGCACCAGCGACAAGAAACGCCATTTTCCGGCCGTACAGAAGATGGCGCAGGCGTGCCTGGATAACGGCGACATCTACGAAGGCGCGTACGAGGGGTTCTACTGCGTCGGCTGCGAGGCCTTCAAGCAGGAGAAGGACCTGGTGGACGGCAACTGCCCGATCCACAACACCAAGCCGCAGTGGATCAAGGAGAAGAACTGGTTCTTCCGCCTGTCGAAGTACCAGCAGCCGCTGCTGAAGCACTACCAGGAGCATCCCAGCTTCATCGAGCCCGACATTCGCCGCAACGAGATCCTGCGGCTGGTCGAAGGCGGCCTCGAAGACATCTCGATGACCCGCGCCGGCCAGTCGTGGGGGATCCCGGTGCCGTTCGATCCGACGAGCGTGGTCTACGTGTGGTTCGACGCGCTGATCAACTACGCCGCCGCGGTGGGCTACGGCTGGGACGAGGAGCGTTTCAAGGAATGGTGGCCGGCCAGCCTGCACGTGGTGGGCAAGGACATCACGCGCTTCCACTGCGTGATCTGGCCGGCGATGCTGATGAGCGCCGGCGTCGCGCTGCCGAAGCAGGTGTTCGGCCACGGCTGGGTCTACTTCAAGGGCGAACGCATGAGCAAGACGATGGGGAACATCGTCGATCCGCTGGATGCGGCGTCGCGCTTCGGTCCCGATCCGCTGCGGTTGTATCTCGCGAAGGAGATCCCGTACGGCGGCGATGGCGACTTCACGTGGGAGCGGTTCGAGGAGAAGTACAACGCCGACCTCGCCAACAACCTGGGCAACCTCGTGAACCGCGTCGCGTCGATGACGGAACGCTACCAGCAGGGGGCGATCCGGGCGGCCGGCGGCGGCCCGTTGGCCGCCATCGCGGCCGAGAACGTGGCGGCCTACAAGGCCGCGATGGACGTGCATGCGCTGCACGACGGCGCGGCGGCGGCGTTCCGGCTGGTCAGTGCCGCGAATAATTACATTGCCGAGACGCAACCGTGGGCGCTGGCCAAGGATCCGGCCCAGGCCGACCGCCTGAACGGGGTGCTCGCCGATACGGCGGAAGCGGTGCGCATTGCCGCGGTGTTGTTGTCGCCGGTGATGCCGGCGTCGGCGACCGAGATCCTCCGCCGCCTGGGCGATTCCGCGCCGGCATCCGAGCGCCGGTTGGACAAAGACACCGCCTGGCGCGCGTCAGGTGAGAAGCAGGTTCTGAACGCGGGCGCCCTCTGGCCCCGCATTGAAGCAGATAAGGGAGTTGTGACCGTGACCGACGAAACGCCGAAAGCATCTGACGCACCTGTGGCACCAGCACCAGCCGTGGCACCGGCACCCAACGCGGCACCACAGGCACCTGAGGCACCGGCACAGATCACGATCGACGACTTCATGAAGATCCACCTGAAGGTCGCGAAGGTCCTCGAGGCTGAGCGGATGCCAAAATCGCAGAAACTGCTGAAGCTGAAGGTCGACGCGGGCGAGGCCGAGCCCCGGACGATCCTCGCCGGCATTGCCGAGTCGTACGAGCCCGAAGCCATGGTCGGCAAGACGATCGTCATCGTGGCCAACCTCGCGCCCCGCAAGATGATGGGCCTCGAGTCGAACGGCATGGTGCTCGCGGCCAGTCCCGACGGCGGCGGCGCGATCGTCTTGAACGTGGAGCCGGCCACGCCCGGCACTCGCGTGCGATGACCGATAGTCATTGCCACATCGCCGGCGAGGAGTTCGCCGGCGATCTCGGCCAGGTGGTCGAGCGCGCGCGCGCGGCCGGCGTGCGCCGCGCGCTCGTGATCCTGGCGGCCGAAGACGAGGCGGAGTTCGCGCGCGTCCCGGTGGTGGCGGCGGCCTGGCCCGAGTGCCGCTTCGCCGTCGGCGTGCATCCGCACCACGCCAATCACTACGCGGCCGATCCCCAGGCGTCGGCGACCGCCGTCGTCGCGCGCCTCGACGCGCTGCCGGCGGCGCGGGCGATTGGCGAGATTGGCCTCGATTACCACTACGACTTCTCCCCGCGCGACGTGCAGCAGGCGGTGTTTCGGGCCCAGTTGCGGCTGGCGAAGAGCCGCGATCTGCCCGTCGTGATTCATACCCGCGAGGCCGAGGACGACACGCTCCGCATTCTGGCGGAGGAGGGCGGCCGGGACCTGCGTGGCGTCTTTCACTGCTTCACGGGCGACACGGCTGCCGCCGAACGTGCCCTGGCGACCGGGTTCTACCTGTCGATTCCCGGGGTGGTGAGCTTTCCCAAGGCCGAGGCGCTACGAGCGGCGCTGGCGCGGGTGCCGGCCGACCGCCTCCTCGTCGAAACCGACAGCCCCTACCTGGCGCCGGTGCCGTACCGCGGCAAACGGAACGAGCCGGCCCGCGTGGCTACGGTCGTTGAACGGGTGGCGGCCGCGCGCGGCGAGACCCCGGAAATTGTCGGCGCGCAAACCGACGCCAACTTTGACGCGCTGTTCCGGCCGTAAGGTTCACCCGTGGGCGCAAAGCTCGCCCCTGCAAGCATTAACGGGCGCCTGCTTTCGTTGACACCGCCGTCTGCCTATGGTGAGATTGTCGTCACGTGTCCAACGCCGCACCTCGGACCCAAGCGGACCTGCTCCAACTGTTCGAACCCGTACGCGAAGACTTGCTGGCGGTCGAGCGCGAGTTCGCGCTGCAGGTTCAGTCGCAGATCCACATCATCCCGGAGATCGGCAACTACCTGCAGAAGAGCGGGGGCAAGCGCGTTCGCCCCGCGGTCCTGCTCATGGCCGCGAGGCTGTCCGGCTATTCCGGCCCGCGCGCCATCACCAACGCGGCGGTGGTCGAGTTCATTCACACCGCCACGCTGGTGCACGACGACATCATCGACGATGCCGAGGTGCGGCGGGGGCGTAAGTCCGCGCACGCGCAATGGGGCAACGACGTCACGGTGCTCGCTGGCGACTTTCTTTACATCAAGTCGATGGCCATGGCGCTCACCCAGGACACGCTCGACGTGGTGCGCCTGCTGTGTGATGTCACGCTGCGCATGATCGAAGGCGAGCTCTACCAGCTCACCAAGAACGGCGTGGTCGATCTCACCGAGAACGAGCACTTCGACATCATCCACCGCAAGACCGCGTACCTGTTTGGAGGCTGCGCGCAGATCGGCGGCATCCTGGGCGAGGTGGGCGCCGAGAAGGAACAGGCGCTGCGCGAGTACGGGTTCGGTCTCGGCACGATGTTCCAGCTGGTTGACGACCTGCTCGACTTCACCGGCGCGGCCGAAGTCATTGGCAAGCCGGTGGGCGGCGACTTGCGCGAAGGGAAGATCACGCTGCCGATCATCCACCTGCTCGAGCACGGCGGCGCCGAGGCGAGCGACCTCATTCGCAACGCCGTTCGCGATCGCGATGTCAGCGCCGAGAACTGGGCGCGCATCAAGGCGCTGCTGGCGGAACACCGGTCGCTTGACTACGCCTATGCCCGCGCGGTGGAGTTTGGCGAGACCGCCAAGCGCCAGCTGCGGCAGTTTGCACCCAGCCGCGAGCGCGAGGCCCTGATGGGGCTCGCCGACTACGTGCTGCTCCGCGACCGGTAACCGGCCGGCGCCACCCCCTGTGGCTTTCCCGTGACCCTCACCCAGAAAGTTGACGAGCTCCGCCAGGCGATTCGCCGGCACGAAGAGCTCTATTACCTGCACGCGGCGCCGGTGGTCTCCGACGCCGAATTCGACGCCTTGATGAACGAGCTGAAGGCGATCGAGGCGGCGCACCCCGAACTGCTGACCCCCGACTCACCGACGCAGCGCGTCGGCGGACGCCCGGCCGAAGGCTTTGTCACGGTCGAACACATCCAGCCGATGCTCAGCCTCGACAACGCCTACAACGAGGAGGACCTGCGCGCCTTCGACGAGCGCGTGCGCAAGGGACTGGCAATCGACGCCTCTCCGGTCTATGTGGCCGAACTCAAGATCGACGGCCTCAGCATTGCGCTGACCTATGACCACGGGCGGCTGGTGCGCGGCGCGACGCGCGGCGATGGATCGCGGGGCGAGGAGGTGACCGCGAACGTGCGCACCGTGCGCGCCATCCCGCTGGCCTTGAACCATGGCCCGGAGGGCCGCGTGGAGATCCGCGGCGAGGTCTACCTGCCGAAGAGGGCTTTCGAGCGGATGAACGAAGAGCAGGAAGCCGCCGGCGAGCCGCTGTACGCCAACGCCCGCAACACTGCGGCCGGCACCATGCGCAACCTGGACCCCGCGCTGGTGTCGAAGCGCGGGCTGTCGGCGTGGATGTATCAGGTGGTGGCTGAAGGCGGACCGAAAGGTCCGCCTCTGCATTCGGAGATGCTGCGCGCGCTCAAGGCGTGGGGCCTGGCGGTGGAGCCGCACTGGCGTGAGTGCGACGGCATTGACGCGGTGATCGCCTTCTGCGACGAGTGGCGCGAGCAACGCGGCCAGCTGGCCTTCGAAACCGACGGCGTCGTCATCAAGCTGAACGACCTGGCGGCCCGCGAACGGTTGGGGACGACGTCGAAGTTTCCGCGGTGGGCGACGGCGTTCAAGTTTCCCGCCGAGCGCAAGGTGGCGATGCTGCACCGGATCGAGGTGAACATCGGCCGCACCGGCGCGGCGACGCCGTTTGCGATGCTCGAACCGACGGTGGTGGCCGGATCGACCATCTCCATGGCGACGCTGCATAACCCCGACGACATCATCCGCAAGGACATTCGCCCGGGCGAGTTGGTGATCATCGAGAAGGCGGGCGACGTGATCCCGCGCGTGGTGGGTCCCGCGAATGCCGAGGCGGCCGAGCGTCCGGCGCCCTGGGTGATGCCGACCGCCTGCCCGGTGTGCAACAGCCCGCTGCACAAGCCTGACGACGAGGCCGTGTGGCGATGCGAGAACTGTTCGTGCCCGGCCAGGCTCCGGCGCGGCCTCGAGCATTTCGCGTCGCGGGGCGCGATGAACATCGAGGGGATGGGTGAATCGCTGGTCGGCCAGCTCGCCGAGTCGGGACTCGTGAAGAGCCTGGCTGATGTGTATCACCTGACGCCCGAGGCGCTCGAGGGCCTTGAGCGGATGGGCAAGAAGTCCGCCGCCAAGGTGATCGGCGAGATCGAGAAGTCGAAGTCCAACGACGTGTGGCGGCTGCTGTACGGCCTGGGCATTCGTCATGTCGGTGAGCGAGGCGCCCAGGTGCTGGCCGACCACTTCGGATCGATCGCCGAGGTCCAGTCGGCGTCGGTCGAGGCCCTGCAGCAGGTGCGCGAGATCGGGCCGGTGCTGGCCGAGGCGGTTCGCACGTGGTTCGACGAACCGCGCAACCGCGAACTGGTCGAGCGGCTGCAGGCGGCCGGGCTGAAGATGACCGGCGAACGCAAGGTGGCGCCAGCTGGTCCGCAGCCGCTGGCCGGCAAGAGCTACGTGATCACCGGCACGCTGGCGTCGATGTCGCGCGAAGACGCGCAAGCCAGGCTCGAGGCGCTTGGCGCCAAGGTCACCGGTTCGGTCAGCAAGAAGACCACGGCGCTCGTCGCCGGCACCGAACCGGGCGCAAGCAAGACCGAGAAGGCGCGCGCACTCGGCATCGAGACGCTGGATGAAGACGCGTTCCAGCACCTTATAATGAGCGAATCATGACGCGGCAGTTCGCGTGGATCACCGCCACGCTCACCGGCATTATCGGCCTCCTGGTAGGCGTCATCCTGTCGACGCCGCGGCTGCCCGTGGCCGGAAATGAGGCCGGCCTGGAGGCTTCTGGCGGGGGCCTGTCGGCTATCCAGGCGGGCAGCGACGCGGAGCCCGGCCCGGCCGGCACGGGAACCGGGGAGCGGTTCAACCCGGGGGCGGTGAACTTCGCCGACATTGCCGCGCGGATGAACCCGGCGGTGGTCAATATCGATGCCACGGCCCGCGGCCGGCGGGCTCGCCGCCTGATGGAAGGCGCGCCGCGCGACGGCGAGCCGTTTGACCTGGGCCGCCGCGGCAACGAGGCGCCACGGCGCGGGACCGGCACCGGCTTCCTGATCGACGCCGCCGGTCACATCCTGACGAATCACCACGTGATTGAGGGGGCGGAGCGGCTCACCGTGAAGCTGGCCGATGGCCGGAGCCTCCGCGCCGAGGTGGTCGGGTCCGATCCTGACACCGACATTGCCTTGATCAAGGTCTCGGGCGCCACGCCGTTTCCGCACGCCCCGCTCGGCGATTCGAGCGGCCTGCGGGTCGGCGAATGGGTCTGCGCCATCGGCAATCCCCTGGCGTACGAGCACACCGTGACGGTGGGCGTCGTCAGTTTCATTGGCCGCAAGCTGTTCGACTCGAGCCTCGACAACTACATCCAGACCGATGCCGCCATCAGCTTCGGCAATAGCGGCGGGCCGCTGATCAACGGCCGCGGCCAGGTGATTGGCATCAACTCGGCGATCAGCCGCCAGGCCAACAACATCGGCTTTGCGATTCCGATCAACCAGGCGCGTGGCATCCTTCCGCAGTTGAAGAAGCTCGGCCGCGTCGAGCGCGGCTACATCGGCGTCACGCTCCGCGACGTCGATCCCGATCTGCAGGCCTCGCTCAAGCTGCCGCAAGGGGAGGGCGCGCTGGTGCAGGACGTGGCCGCGGGCTCGCCCGGCGCGCGCGCCGGACTGCGCCCGTACGACGTGATCATGTCGGTGGACGGCCAGCCGGTGCAGACGCACGACGGCCTGATCCGCGACATTGCCGAGCGAGTGCCGGGCAGCAGCGCGCGCCTGGCCTACGTGCGTGACGGCCGCGCCCGCGAGGTGTCGGTGAAGCTGGCCGAGCGGCCGCAGCGCGCTCAGGAGACGCCGGTGTCGCCGGCCGAGCGCTCGGTCCAGCGCACCGGCCCGGGCGAACTGGGGCTGAGCCTGATCGAGATCGACGACAGCAACGCCCACCGCTTCGACATTCCGGCCGGCATGACCGGCTTGCTGGTGCAGCGGGTCGAGCCGCTCTCGCTGGCCTACGACGCCGGTATCGAGCGGGGCGCGATCATCCTCGAGCTCAACCGCCAGCCGGTCAATTCGATTTCCGGGTTCCGCCGCGTGGTGGGCGCCGCCCAGCCGGGCGACATCCTGGCCGTGTTCCTGTACGATCCCGACGCCGCTACCCGCTCGATTCGCACCGTCCGCACGGAGCAGCGGTGAAGCCCCGCATTCTCGTGATTGACGACGATGTCGCCATTCGCGACTCGTTCAAGATGACGCTTGAGTACGAGGGGTATGAGGTGATGCTCGCGGCAAGCGGCGACGAGGGCGTCAAGCTGGTCGAGCGGGAGTCGCCCGACCTGGTGTTTTGCGACATCAAGATGCCGGGCATGGACGGCCTCGAGGTGTTGCAGAAGCTCCACCACATGGTCGGCGTCACGCCGATCGTGATCATCACCGGCAATGCCGACATCCAGAACGCGGTCGAAGCCACCCGGCTCGGCGCGTTCGACTTCATCGAGAAGCCGGTTGAGCGCGACCGCATGCTGTTGACCGCGCGCAACGCCATCGATACCCGCCGGCTGAAGAGCGAGAACAAGCACTACCGGCGCGACGCCGAGAAGCGCTATCAGATCGTCGGCGACGCGCCGTCGCTGGCGGTCGTCCGCAGCGCCATCCACAAGGCGGCGCCGACCAATGCCACGGTGCTGATCTGGGGAGAGAGCGGCGTCGGCAAGGAACTGGTGGCGCGCGCCATTCATCGCGACAGCCTGCGGCGCGACGGCGCGTTCGTGCAGGTCAATTGCGCCGCCATTCCCGACGAGCTGATCGAGTCGGAGCTGTTTGGCCACGAGAAGGGATCGTTCACCGGCGCCACCGACCGGCAGATCGGCAAGTTCGAGCAGGCCGACAAAGGCACAATCTTTCTCGACGAGATCGGCGACATGAGCCTGAAGACGCAGGCGAAGGTGCTGCGCGTGCTGCAGGAACAGGAGCTCGAGCGCCTGGGCAGCAACCGCATCATCAAGGTGGACGTCCGGGTCATTGCCGCCACCAACAAGAACCTGGAGGAAGAGATCGACCGTCACACCTTCCGCGAAGACCTGTTCTACCGCCTCAACGTGGTGCCGATCCACGTGCCGGCGCTGCGCGAGCGCCGCGACGACATCCCGGCGCTGGTCCGCCACTTCGCCGACCTGTTCGCGCGCGACAACAACTTTCACCGCAAGACCTTTACCGCCGCCGCCATGGAGCGGTTGACGCAGCAGCACTGGCGGGGCAACATCCGCGAGCTGCGCAATTTCGTCGAGCGGTTGATGATCATGACCGGCGGCGAGGCGATTGACGCCCGTGACATTCCCGAGGGTGGCGCCATCCGCGGCGACGCGCCGATGCTGGCCGCCGGGGCCGGCGCCGACGGCGAGGTCGCCGTGGCGGGCGCGGCGACGCCGGCATGGCTGCAGGCCACCACCCTGCAGGAGTTCAAGTCGGGCTCGGAACGAGCGTACTTGGTGGCGCGATTGAGGGAGAATGGATGGAACATCTCGAAGACTGCCGAGGTCATCGAGACGCCGCGCAGTAACCTCTACAAGAAGCTCGAGCAATATCAGATTTCGCAGGAGAGGGATTCGAGTTAGCTACGCTGCAGTGAGCCGGGTAACCGCTGCCATCAGTAACCTTGCCGCGAGGTGAGAAGTGCTGGCGGGAGAGGAAAGTCCGAACTCCACAGGGCAGTGCGCCGGGTAATTCCCGGGCGGGGCGACCCGACGGACAGTGGCACAGAAAATATACCGCCCCGAGCGAGGCGTTGGGCGCCGCAAGGCGCCCGGCGCTCAGTGAGGGGTAAGGGTGAAAAGGTGCGGTAAGAGCGCACCGCGCGCTTGGTAACAAGCGTGGCAGGCCAAACCCCGCACGGAGCAAGAC
The DNA here is from genome assembly GCA_041178345.1 of Acidobacteriota bacterium. Taxonomy (GTDB): domain Bacteria; phylum Acidobacteriota; class Vicinamibacteria; order Vicinamibacterales; family UBA2999; genus 12-FULL-67-14b. The sequence goes on from JBEGVQ010000023.1 coordinate 16,719, forward strand.
CAAATAGGGAGACGCGGCACCCCGGCGCAAGCTGGGGAGCGCCACAGGCGGCCCGCCTGAGGTCTCCGGGTAGGTTGCTCGACCCCGCCAGTAATGTCGGGGCTAGAGGAATGGTTACCCTCGCGGCGCTCGCAAGGGCGTCTCGGGACAGAATTCGGCTTATAGGCTCACTGCGGCACTTTTGGGGAAGACGCATAAACGCATGTCCACTTATCTCGTGACCGGCGGCGCCGGCTTTATCGGCTCGCACCTGTCGGCCGCGCTCGTTGCCCGCGGCCACCGCGTGCGCGTCGTCGACAACCTCGTCACCGGCTTTCCGCGCAACCTGCAACCGGGTGTGGAGTTCACCGCTGGCGACCTGGCCGACGCCGACACGGCCGCCGCGGCGGTGGTGGGCGTCGATTACGTCCTGCACCAGGCCGCCATCCCGTCGGTGCCGCGCTCGGTGAAGAATCCGCGCGAGTCGCACCGGGCCAACGTCGACGGCATGCTGAATATCCTGGTCGCTGGCCGGGACGCCGGCGTCAAGCGCGTCGTGTTTGCCGGGTCGTCGTCGGTCTATGGCGACCAGCCCACGCTGCCCAAGCACGAAGACATGCCCACCAAGCCGATGACGCCCTACGCGTTGCAGAAGCTGGTCAGTGAGCAATACGGGCAGATGTTCACGCGCCTCTACGGGCTGGAAGTCGTGACCACGCGCTATTTCAACGTGTTCGGGCCGCGGCAGGATCCCGGCTCGCCGTACTCCGGCGTGATCTCGTTGTTTATCAAGGCGCTGCTCGAGGGCACGCGGCCGGTCATCTATGGCGACGGCGGCCAGACGCGCGACTTTACGTTTGTGAGCAATGTCGTTGACGGCGTGCTGCGCGCGGCCGAGACGCCGGGCGTCGGCGGGGAAGTCGTCAACGTGGCGACGGGCGGGCGCGTGTCGCTCAACGAGCTGCTGGCGACGCTGAACAAGATTATCGGGTCCGACGTCGAAGCGATTTACCAGGAGCCGCGGACCGGCGACGTGCGTGATTCGCAGGCTGACATCACGAAAGCCGAGCGCCTGCTTGGCTACCGGCCGACGGTGACCCTCGAAGAAGGGCTGCGCCAGACCGTGGCCTGGTTCCGCTCCGCGTAGTCGATGTGGTGTCCGGCTTTGGCCGGACCGTCGAGCGGCACCTTCCCGTCTTCGTAGATGGCCGTGAGCGCATCGCCCTCGATTTGCAGGGCCGCCGCGCGGCCCTGGTAGTAACTCAGCATTCCAGTATCGATCAGGATCGCGCGGCCGCCGAAGCGGACGTTGATGCGGCGGTCCTGCTGCGGCGTGTGACCGGTGACGAACCGCTTCGCGCCAAACCGCTGCAGCAGCGCCGCGAACGGACCACCGGCCGGGTCGTCGGGCAGGGTGGCGAGCCCGCGGTACCAGAGCGCGCCTTCGCCGGCCACGACCGTCCACGTGTCGAGTTTCAGGATCTCCTGCGCCTCGAGCAGCAGCGGCACGTTCAGTTTCGAGCGGTCCGGTTCCTTGCCTTCGGCCTGGGCCGCCGCGATCAGCGCGTTGGCCGTGCCGATCTCGCTCGAGGCGACCTGTAGGATTTCTTGCAGCGTGAAGAACGGGAGGGCGAGCTTGGCCTCCACCAGGCGCTCGACGAAACGGTCCAGCCGCTTCACTTCGTCGCGAACGCGGATGTTCACTTCGTCGAGCTTCGCCGGCGCGGTGTCGGGAGCAAAACCGGCGTGCATGAAGACCGAGCCTTCGTGCAGCATCACGGTGTCCTTGTCGCGCAGCCACCGGCCGTACTTGCCCTTCGGCGCGAAGGCTTCGCGGTATTCGATGTAGCCGGGCGGGTGCGTGGTGAGCCACGCCTCGCGGGTCTGCCCGTAGACCGGTGGCAGCGACTCGCCCCTGGCGACGCGGGCTGCCGCCAGGGCGGCGTACTGCGACCAGGCGGTCTCGCGCCGCGCCTCGGATCGTGCGTCGGCGAAGGTGGCGAAGATTTCGCGCGTGACGTCGCGCGTGTCGCCGATCAGGTTCATGACCTCATGGTTCCCCAGCAGCGACACCGCGCGGCCGCCGGCCTGCTTGGCCGGCGATTCGAGCGACATGAGCAGGTCAAGCACGGCGCGCGTGCCCTCGCCGCGATCCGTGTAGTCGCCGGTCTGAATGAGGTGGGCGCGGCCGCCGGCCCAGCGGCCGTCCTTGCCGGTCAGGCCGGCCGCCTGCAGGATCGACCTGAGCTCATCGATGGCGCCGTGGATGTCGCCGATCGCGACGACCCGCTGCACGCCTTGCGCGGTGAGAAATGGCGGCGCGCAGAGGAGCGCGCCGGCCAGAAAGGCTGCGACGATCCGCATCCCTAATCGTAGAACACAGACTCGCCGCGTTTTGCGACCATTTGCTTGATCTGTTCGGCCATTTTGTCGCGCCTGAGCAGCAGGGCCTTCTTTTCCTTGTCGCCGACCCAGTCCCCCAGGCCCTGATTGAGCTGGTCGAGCGTCAGCGCCTGCATCTTCATCCACAGCTGCCGGTCCACGCGGCCAAGGGCTGCCAGGCCCTTCAGATCCTTCTTGTCGATGAAGGCGCGAGAGTGGTCGATCAGGAAGAGGTGCCAATCGTCGTCGTAAATCAGGTTGCCCTGGTTGCGGTCGATGTTGGCGATCAGCTGGTCGAACATCTTCATGCGGGTGAGCTGGAGGCTCCAGTTCGGCTCGGGGCCCTGGGGCGGGCTCTTGATGCTCCAGCCCTTGGCGTTCTCGATCCACAGGATCGCCGCGCCGGTCCGGCCGCTGATGGTGCGTTCGACGATGGGCGGGACCATGTGGAGGTCGAGCATGCGGTCGAGCTCGTAGGCGGCGATCTCGGCCTTGTAGCTTTCCATGTAGCCCTTGCTGTAGCCGGGCGTCAGGGGCTTCCACGTAAAGCGCGCGGCTGGGCCGCCGGCCTCGAGCGTGGCGCGCATGGGCTTGGTAATGCCGATGGGCACCGCCTCCATCTTCTCGATCTTTCCCTCGGCCAGGAATTTCTCGATCGCGTCTTCGTGACCGGCCCACACGAGCGAGCACTGCACCATCCGCTCGGTGACCGGGTTCTGGGCCGAGACCGTGACCGTGAGCACGGCCGCGGCGGCAAGGGCCGTCAGGCCAGCGGAACGGAAAGAGTGTCTTTGCATGTGCATCCTCAGGGACCGCTCGCCGGTGTCCGGCGCGGCAGCTCGGTTGGGGGGAGTGTAGCAGGACAGGGGAACCGCAGTTGCCCTCAGCGCAACCGCGGTTGCCGGCGCGACTTGTCCCCGAGTGGGCCCAAAGACCGCCGTCCTCAGCACCGGGAGGGAACGCTGGTTGGCGTCGACGCCGCGCGTAAGCCACCCGAACCGCAGCGGGAAACGCCGGAAGCACCCTGTGGTGAATCGGTTGCGGCGATTCCCCTGGCGCGGTGCACGCCTTGCTCTGCTGCGGACTGACTGCGCGGGTGTTCGCTGATGGCCGCCTGACCGTAAGTTGTCTTCGAACCTTCTCCGCGCAGTCACCAAGCCAAATCACCAGATCACCACGTCACCAACTGACCAGGAGGAAACCCATGCGATCAACGTATTCGACGGCTCTGGCCTTGTGTGCGCTGCTCATTGCCGGCACGCCGGTCCACGCGGCACCAGTTCAGGCCCAGGCACCGGTGGCCAAGCAGGCGACCGTGAACCTCAACTCGGCCACCGCGGACCAGCTTGCGGCGCTCCCAGGCATTGGTCCCAAGGTGGCCGAGCGTATTCTCGAGTACCGGACCAAGAACGGTGGCTTCAAGAAGATCGAAGAGCTCATGAACGTGAAGGGCATCGGCGAGAAAAGCTTCCTGAAGCTCAAGCCGCTGGTCAGCGTGGCCAAGCCCGACAAGGCCAGCGGTGGCGGCGAGTGACCGTGGACTGGCGCTGACCGACGCCGTCGTATCCGCCGGGCTTAGCCTGGTCCTGGCCGCGATCGCGGTGCCAGTGGTCGGTGGCACTCTCAATCGCGAGCACGTCATTGTTGGGACGCAGTACCTGGCGGCCCAGGTGCAGCGCGCGCGGCTCGAGTCGCTCAAGCGAGGTGCAGCCGTGGCGGTGCGGTTCGAGCAGCTGGACGGCCGCACGGCCGTCCAGCTGTTCGTCGATGGCAATGGGAACGGCGTGCTCCAGAGGGATATCGATCGGCGGCTCGATCCAGCGCTGACACTGGCCGAGTGGCTCGATGGTCACGCGCGTGGCGTGGCGTTGCGCATCAACCAGCCGATTGCCGACGTGGGTAGCGGCGACGCCATGGCCACTGGCGCCGATCCGCTGCGCATCGGTAATTCGTCGCTGGTCTCGTTCAGTCCCCTCGGCGGTTCGACCGCCGGCACCTTGTACGTGGCGGCTCGGCACGGACCGCAAATGGCGATTCGCATCTACGGTGCAACAGGCCGCGTGCGCGTCTTGATGTTCGATGCGCGGGCGCGGCAATGGCGGCCGTAGCGCGACAGGTGATCGAGCGCCGCCTCGAGCGGCGGCTGTCGGGCGGCGGCCCAAGGTTTGCGGCCGGCGCCGTGCTGCGTCCCGGCCAGGCGGTGGTCCTGGTCAACATCAGCAGCCGCGCCGCGCTGGTCGAATCGGGAACGCGGCTGCGGCCCGGAGCCCATACCGAGTTGCAGTTGTGCGGTGGCGGAACTCGCGCGTGCGTGCGCGGCCGCGTGGAACGGTGCCACGTTGCGCGCCTTGATCCGCTGCGGTATCACGGCCTCGTGGTCTTCGACGACCACGTCGAGGTGGGCGCAGCGACGGAGGGTAGCGGGTAGCGGGTGCCCGGTGTGTTGGCGGCTTCACGGGCAGAGACTACCCGGGCAGCCCGACGTAAGTCGCGCGAGCCAGTCGACGGAGAGGGATTTGCGCCGAACCTAAGCCGTCCAGAGTTGGCATCAGCTTTGTGTCGCCGTCCCAGCACTCGTTATGGAGAGGGGCAGCGTATGAGGGGCGGCAACAGAGTCATGGCCTCGGCCGGTGTGCCGGGCGCGCAACGCCGGAGCGCCGACCGGCGCAGTGGCATCTTCCCGATCCTCCGCCAAGTGGCGGCGGACCTGGTGGGTACCGACGACCGACGCAACCTGGCGGCGTTGCTGGTCCAACGCCTGCGCCGCCTGGACGGTGTGCGCAGCATCCGGCTGAACGAGCTCTCGGCTTCGATGCCGACGCGGTCGTTGCAGCCGATCCGGGCCCGCGACTACGTGGCGTACGTGGTGCCGGTGAAGGAGCCTGGGCGGCAGGTCGTGCTCGAGGCGGGTTTTGATGCGCGGCGCGGGCCGGATGCGTGGACCTGCCAGGTCATCGAAGCGGCGGCGAACCTTGCGGCGCTGTTGATCGAGGCCGAACGGCTGGCGAACTCGTCGGCGCTGTTGAGGGCCACTGAGCGCGATGGCGCTGCACCCTTGATTGGTTCGAGCGAGGCGATGCGCGCGTTGCGCGATCGGGTCGAGCGCGTGGCCAGCACCGACTTCACCGTGCTGATCGAAGGTCCGAGCGATCCACAGCAGTAGCCGAAACATCGCGGATTCCTGCGAGGCAGGGCAGGGCGGCCTCCACGGTCGCCCGATAGAAGGGGCGAGCCCCCTCGTGAACTACGGCCATCGACACACCGAGGTTGAGCCGCCGCAGTTCGGTCTTTGTCCGTTCTGGCGTCTCGCCCAGTAAGGTCGAGAGGTCCGCCAGTTGCTGACCGACCCACGTCGGCATCACGGCAAGCCGGTGCCCCAGCGGATCATCCGCCAGTTCGTTTACAGCCGCGTCAAGGCGCGTCACGTCGGC
>JBEGVQ010000024.1:0-24835 GCA_041178345.1 Acidobacteriota bacterium
CCGCGCTCGATGTCGGCATCCAGGCCGTCAATGCCTTCCTGATGCTGCAGGAGCGGCGCCGCACGGCGGCGCTGGTGGCCGAGCAAATCGGTTTCTCGCGCGACGTGGTCACGGCCGCCAATGCGCGATACGCGGGTGGCACGGCGGCCCAGGCCGACGTCCTGCGGGCCGAAGTCGAAGTGGCGCGGTTGACCGCCTTCGCCAAGGGGCTCGTCGCGGAGGTGCGCGCCGCCGAGGCGATGCTCAATGCCAGCCTCGCGCTGGACGCGGACCGGCCGGTGCCGGAACTCGCGCTGCCGGCGATGGTCCGGCCGATGCCGGCCTGGGCGATGGTCAAGACCGCGCTCACGGCGCGACCCGAACTGACGGCCGGACGGGCCGAGATCGCGCGCGCCGCGGCCGAGGTGCTGGTCATGCGCGACATGTCCCGTCCGATGGCGACGATCCGCACCGGGCCGGCCTACACCATGAGCGCGGGTCGCGGGTGGATGGCCATGGTCGGCATCAGCCTGCCGATCTGGCGCGAGAAACTACGCGCCGGCGTGGCCGAGGCGCAGGCCATGCAAGCCATGTCGGAAGCGGACCTGCAGGCGATGGCGCGGATGATCGAAGGCGAGGCGGCAGTCGCCCTCAATCAACTCGAGGCCGCCCGCGCTCGGCAGGCGGCGCTCGCCGGCGACGTGCTGCCGCGCGCGCGCCTGGTGATCGAGCCGGCCGTCGCGGGTTACGCGGCGGGACAGCTGCCACTGGTCAGCGTCATTGAAGCCGTGCAGGCGCTGTGGCGGGTCGAGTCCGACCTGATCGCCGCCGACACGGAACTTGGTCTTGCCTGGGCGCGCCTCGGGCGCGCCACTGGATCGTACGAGGCGATCGTCCCATGACACCCTTCACGACACGTCACAACCTGGTCGCACCGATCGCCGCCGTCGTGGTGACAGCGGCCGTCTTCACGGTCGCCCTCTGGGCGCAGCGCGCCCGCGACGCGTGGCCGTTCGCGGCCGGGGACCGGCCGGCGGCGGCCACGGTCAGCGCGCCCGCCATGCCGGCGGCGGCCGACAGCGCGACGGTTGACCGCGTGCCAGTCGAGGTCACGGCGGCGACGCGTCAGTCGCTCGGCGTCCGCATCGAGACGGTCACGCGGGAGTCGCTGACCGAAGCAGTCCGCGCCGTGGCCACGGTCGTGCCGGACGAATCGCGGCTCTCGCACGTGCACACCCGGGTGTCGGGGTGGGTCGAACAACTGGACGTCAACACCACCGGCGAGATGGTGCGCGCGGGCCAGCCGATCGCGCACATCTTTTCGCAGGAGCTGTTTTCGTCGCAGACCGAATACCTGGCGATTCGGCGGACGACCTCCGCCTCCGGCATCTCGAGCGTGGTGGTGGCCGGCGGGCGCACGCGGCTGGGCGTACTCGGCATGACGCCGGCCGACATCGACGCCATCGAGCAAAGCGGCGTTCCGAAACGCCTGTTCACCGTGGCCGCGCCCAGGAGTGGGGTCGTGGTCAACCGCGGCGTCACCGTCGGCACCTCGGTGGATCCCTCGACGACCCTGCTGACAATTGCCGACCTGTCGCGGGTGTGGGTCCTGGCGGAAGTGGCCGAGGCCAACATCCAGGGAGTACGCATCGGCACCCCGGCGCTGCTCGAGTTTCCGGCGTCCGGCCGGGCGCCGTTCGCCGCCCGTATCGACTTCATCTACCCGACTCTCACCGAACGCACGCGGACCCTGCGGGTCCGGCTGTCGGTGGCCAATCCTGGCGGCGGCCTGCGGCCTGGACTCTACGGCACGGTCGCCTTCACCTCGGCTGGCCCGGCGGTGATCACCGTGCCCCGCGACGCCGTGGTCGATACCGGCGTGCAGACCCACGTGTTCATCGCCACCGGCGATCACTTCGAGCCGCGCATCGTCACGCTCGGCGTGCAACTAGCCGATCGGGTCGAGATCCGGACGGGCCTCGACGCCGGCGAACAGATCGTGGCGGCGGGCGTGTTCCTGCTCGATTCGGAGAGCCGGCTGCGCGCCACAGGAGGGACCGGTGGTCACGCCGGCCACGGCGCCCCGACGACGACCACGAAACCCACGGCGGCGCCGGCTGACCCGCACGCGGGCCACCGGTAACGATCATGGTTGAACGCATCATCGAACTGTCGGTTCGCCACCGCTGGGTGGTCTTCGGGGCGGTGCTGCTCCTGTCCCTCTGGGCGGTCGATTCCGTCCGCAGGACGCCACTCGATGCCCTCCCGGACCTCTCCGATCCGCAAGTCATCGTCTACACCGAGTGGATGGGGCGCAGCCCCGACCTGGTCGAGGACCAGGTCACTTATCCGCTGGTCCGTGCCCTGCAGAGCACCCCGGGCATCAAGACCGTGCGCGGCTATTCGATGTTCGGGATGAGTTTCACCTACGCGATCTTCGACGACGGGACCGACATCTACTGGGCACGGACGCGCGTGCTCGAGCAGCTGGGACGCGCGCAGCAGTCGCTGCCGCCTGAGGTGTCGCCGACGCTCGGCCCCGATGCCAGTGGCCTGGGTTGGGTCTACCAGTACGTGCTGACCGACCGCAGCGGGCGCATGGACCTGGCCGAGCTGCGGGCCCTCCAGGACTTCACCGTGCGACCGGCCTTGCAGGCGGTCGCGGGGGTGGCTGAAGTCGCTTCGCTCGGCGGCTTCGAACGCCAGTTCCAGGTCGTCATCAACCCCGACCGCCTGGTCGCGTTTGGGCTCACCCTGACCGACCTCACCCGGGCCGTGCGCGAGGCCAACGCCGAGGTCGGCGCCCGGGTCCTCGAACTCGCCGGTCGCGAATACGTCTTGCGGGGCCGTGGCTACGTCAAGACCCTGGCCGACCTCGAGCAGAGCGTGGTGGCCGTCGGCGCGGGCGGCACACCGATCCGTCTCGGCGACGTGGCGAGCGTCCGCTTCGGACCCGAAATCCGCCGCGGCGCGGCCGACTGGAATGGCACGGGCGAGGCCGTGGGCGGCATCGTCGTGATGCGCATCGGCTCCAATGCGCTGCGGGTGATTCGCGCGCTCGAGGCGGAAATCGCGACCTTGCGCCTGCCCGACGGCGTGCGGCTGGTCCCGACCTACGACCGGTCCGAGTTGATCCTCGGGGCGGTCGACACGCTGACCACGACCCTCGTGCAACAGGCGGTGATCGTCACGATCATCTGCCTGGTCTTCCTGTTTCACCTGCGCTCGGCACTGGTCGTCATGATCGTGCTGCCGCTGTCGGTGCTCCTGTCGTTCATCGCCATGCGCTACCTGGGCCTGTCGTTGAACATCATGTCGCTCGGCGGCATCGCCATTGCCATCGGCGAACTCGCCGACGCGGCGATCGTGTTGATCGAGAACGCCCACGTCCGACTCGCGGCGGCGCCCAAGGAGTCCGATCGCAAGCAGGTGATCGTCGACGCCTGCAAGGAAGTCGGCCGGCCGATCTTCTTCTCGCTGCTGCTGATCACCATCAGTTTCCTACCGATCTTCACGCTCGCCGGCCAGGCCGGCAAGCTGTTCACGCCGCTCGCCTACACCAAGACGCTGGCGATGTTCGCCGCCGCGATCCTGTCGATCACGCTCGCGCCGCCGCTGATGGTGTTCCTGCTGCGCGGCCGCTTCCGCACGGAAGCGACCAATCCCGTCAGCCGCGTCCTCAGCACGCTCTACCGGCCGGTAGCCGTGCTGATGGTGCGCTTCCGGATCGCCGTGGTCGCCGCGGCCGTGCTGCTGATGATGGCGACGGTGCCGGTGATGCAACGGCTCGGCTCCGAGTTCATGCCGCCCCTCGATGAAGGCACGCTGCTGGTGATGCCGACGACGTTTCCGGGCATCGCCATCGAAGAGGCGCGCCGGGCGCTGACCCTGCAGAACCGCATCATCATGGGGTTTCCCGAAGTGGCGTCGGTGCATGGCAAGGCGGGACGGGCCGAAACGGCCACCGATCCGGCGCAGCTGGACATGATTGAGTCGGTGATCGCGTTGCGGCCGCGCGACCAGTGGCCGGCCAGCTACACCCCCCGCTGGTACAGCTCACTGGCGCCCGACTGGATGAAGGCGGCGCTGCGGCCGGTGTGGCCGGAACAGCGCGCCCGCACGCTTGGCCAGTTGTCGCACGACCTGGATGCCGCGCTGCAGATGCCGGGGTACCAGATGGCGATCGCGCCGCCCATCCGCACCCGCATCGACATGCTGTCGACCGGCGTCCGCACGCCAGCCGGGATCAAGGTGTTCGGCGACGACCTGGCCGAGATCGAGCGCATCAGCGTCGACCTCGAGGGCATGCTGCGGCAGGTGCCGGGCACCCGCAGCACATTCGCCGAACGTCAGACCGGCCGCGAGTACATCGACATTGTTCCCAACCGCGAGGCGATTGCCCGATACGGCTTGTCGGTGCGGGACGTCCAGGACGTGGTCGAGGCGGCCGTCGGCGGCATGACCGTGTCGACCGTCATCGCGGGACGCGCCCGCTTCACGATCAACGTGCGTTATGCCGCCGACCAGCGCACCGACCCGCAAGCGCTGCGACGCATCCTGGTGCCGGTGCAGTCGACGGCCAGCGTCATGGACTTCGCCGGCGGCAACACGGGTCGCGGAGCCAGCGCGCAGGGCGGCACCATGTCCGGCGCCCCGGCGGGCGGAGCGGGCGGCGGGATGGCCGGCGGAATGGGTGGCGGAATGGGTGGCGCCACGTCCGGCGGCGGCACCGTCGCGTCGGCGCTGACGCCTCCGCCGATGGGCGGGCTCACCGCGTCGCCCGATTTCATGGAGCAGTGGCGCCAGCCCGGTGCGGCGATCCCACTCGGCGAGCTCGCCGATGTGCGCGTGACCACCGGCCCGCCGATGATCAAGGACGAAAACGGCGTGCTGGTCGGTTACGTGTTTGCCGACATCGATCAGACCGAGCGAGACCTGGGCGGTTGGGTCGATGACGCCAAGCGGCTGGTCGCCGAACAGCTCAGCCTGCCGGCAGGCTATCGGCTGCAATGGACCGGGCAATACGAGTTCCTCGCCGAGATGGAAGCGCGGTTGCAATACATCATCCCGCTGACGCTGATCATTGTCGTGATCCTGCTGTATCTCTCGATGCGCGGCTGGCCGCAGACGTTCCTGGTGTTGGCGAGCCTGCCGTTTGCCCTGGCCGGCAGCGTCTGGTTGCTGGCGCTGCTCGATTACAACCTGTCAACCGCGGTGTGGGTGGGACTCATCGCCGTGGCCGGCGTCGCCGCGGAAACCGGGATCGTGATGGTGGTCTACCTCGATGAGGCCTTTCTGCGACACCTGCGCGAGGGCCGCATCCGGAAACCCGAAGACGTCGATGCCGCAGTCGTCGAAGGGGCGGCCGCCCGCGTCCGGCCCCTCGTCATGACCGTCGCCACGACCGTACTGGGCCTGCTGCCGCTGCTGTGGGAGGCCGGCATCGGCGCCGACGTGTCGGCGCGCACGGCCGCGCCGGTCGTCGGGGGCCTCTGGTCGTGCATGGTGCTGACCCTGCTCGTGCTTCCCGCCGCTTACGCGATGTGGCGCCGTCACCAGGTGCGCGGCGCTCGCCTCACGACGCCAGCGCCGGGCGCGTGAACATCCGGTCAAGAGAGCCGGTCACGCCACGCCGAACACCGGCTTGCGGTTCGGATAGACTGGCAGATCCCACGCCGGTGTGGATTCCAGGGAGTGACCATGCTCAACACCTCGATCGCCCTCGTCCTGTTGCTGTTGGCTGCGGCCGGCGCGACGGCACAAGAGATGCCCGCCGAATACAAGGGTGTGCTCGAGACGTTGGCACGCACCGGCGACTTCAAGGACGGCGTGCTCAAGGTCAACATCCCGCGTAACGACCTCAAGGTCACCGTCGCCGGCGTCGCGACCCCGACGCCGTTCGGCTTCGGCGGGTGGATCGCGCTGACCAAGGGCAACGGCATGGAGGTCATGATGGGCGACCTCGTCTTGACGCAGGACGAAGTCAATCCGGTCATGTCGGCGGTGCTCGCGCAGGGCCTGAACGTCACCGCACTGCACAACCACTTCTTCTGGGAGTCGCCGCGAATGTTCTACATGCACGTGCATGGACATGGCACCGCGGCCGACCTGGCGAAACGGATCAAGCCGGCACTGGACCTGATCGGCAAGACCGCGGCCCGGGCGGAGCCGGCGGCCACCATCACGTCCACGGTGACCGCCGGCGCACTCGATACCGCGAAGCTCGCGGGCATCATTGGCACGCCCGGGGAACAGAACGGCCAGGTCTACAAGATCACGATCGGACGCCCGGACCTGAAGCTGCAGGAGATGGGCGCCCCGATCAACGCGCGGATGGGACTGAACACCTGGGCGGCGTTCTTCGGCAGCGACGCCAGCGCAGTGGTCGCCGGCGATGTTGCAATGATCGATACCGAAGTGACGCCGGTCCTCAAGGCGCTGCGTGACCACGGCATCGACATCGTCGCCATTCACCATCACATGACCGGCACACAGCCGACGGTGATCTTCCTGCATTACTGGGGACAGGGGCCGGCGGAGAAGCTCGCCGCCGCGGTGCGCACCGCGGTGGATCACACCGGGCCGCGCCGTCCCAGGTGACAGCCTTCGTTCGGTTGACTGCGCTCGCAGCCCTGGCGCTCGCCGCCGCCTGCGCGGGAACTGCGTCGCCGACGCTTGACCTGGCGACCACCACCAGCGTGCAACACTCCGGACTACTCTCCCACCTGCTGCCCGTCTTCGAGCAGGCCTCGGGCATCACGGTGCGGGTCCACGCTGCCGGCAGCGGTCGCGCGCTGCAAATGCTCGCGGACGGCGTCGTCGATGCCGTCATCAGCCACGCGCCAGAGGCCGAACAACGGCTGCTGCCGCAGCATCCGGATTGGTCGTATCGCAAGATCGCTCACAACTGGTTCGCGGTGGCCGGGCCACCGGTGGATCCCGCGCGGATTACCGATGCCGCCAACGTCGTCGAAGCGTTTCAGCGGATCGCCGACGCGGGCGCACCGTTCGTGTCGCGAGGTGATGAATCGGGCACGCATGAACGCGAGCGTCAGCTCTGGACGGCCGCCGGACGCCAGCCGGCGCCGGCGAACCTGATCGTCAGTGGCCGCGGCATGGCACAGGCACTGCGGCATGCCAGCGAGGCGCGCGGCTATGTCTTGACCGATGCCTCGACCTTCTGGCAACTCGCTTCGGCCATCGAGTTGAACATCCTGTTCGAGAACGATCCTCGACTGCTCAACACCTACGCGATCGTTCTGCCGTCCACCCATTCCCACGCGGCGGCGTTCACCGCGTGGCTGACCTCCGCCGACGGCGTGGCCGCCATCGGCGCGTTTGCGATCAACGGCAAGCGCGCCTTCGAGCCGTGGCCAGCGGGTTGCACCGGACAGCAGCCGGCGGACTTACCGTGCACTTGACTAGGACCCCGGCTGCAGGTTGAGGAACACGCCAAACCCCGGCGCCACGCGGCCGCGATAACGCGGCGCGAGCAACTCCGGCACCACGCTCAGGTTGAGATGGCCGCCAATGCCCGGGGCCCAGCCTTTGATCACAGGCCACTGGTGCAGGTAACCAACCTGGGCTTTCGCCACCGTGAAAATCTCCGTGATGTACTCGTGCACGTGCAGGTCGTGCGCCGGCTTCCCCACGACTTCGAGGCGTCCAAACCAGTGGTGACGGCCGGCCGCTGACCGCACGCTCGACTCGGCCAGCACCGCGTGCGTCGCCTGCGTGAGCAGGCCCTCGGGCACCGCGTCGGTCTCGTGATTGACGCCCCAGGCGATGGTGGTCGCCCATGCTCCGCCCGAGGACAGTTGACGGTAGTACATCGCCGAAGCCGTGGCGCGCGTCACGTCCTGCCGCGGCTGGCTGCCGAGGCCGGCCTCCGATTCGCGCAAGTGCCCGGCCGACACCTGCCACGACCAGCGGACACTCGGCGCAAAGGCGACCCGGGCCGACACCGAATCGAGCGGCGCCCACTCGAGCCCGTAGCGCTGGTCGTCGGGCTCGCGGCCGTTGAACGCCGACCCTTCCACGCGCCAGCGCGCGCCCGACACGCCGGCCGTCACCACGCCAAACGCTATGTGCGTGGCATCGAGCCAGTGATGCGCAATCGGCGCGATCGGGTTCGGCATGGCCGAGGCGCGGTGCGGAAAGGCGGGCGGCCCGAGCGCCGGTTCACCGGCCAACGCGGTGTACAGGTGGATCCGCACCCGGTCGCCGGCCGGCCGCTCGTAGTCCGCCGCCAGTTCCATGAATAGATCGTGCGGATGCTGCAGGTCGTGGATGGTGTCGCCGTCGCACACTTCGCCGGTGGCCAGCAGGTCGGGATAGCCGCACCCGCCAATCGTCCATGGCTCGGCCGAGAGCATGGCGCGGACGCCAAGGCGGCCGCCGCCAAGCGGCCGCTCGGCCATGCCCATGAACCAGTTGATGCTGCCGGCCTGGTGGCTGGCGCGATGGATGTCGCCCGATTCGTACAGGAACTGGACGAACAGGTTGGCGTGCCCCATCAGCATCCAGCCGCCGGCTTGCGCGTGCGCGCCGGTCATGGGCGTGGCCGCGGGTTGCCACGACGTGCCCGAGGCTTCTTCGGGGCGATGCTGTGCAGTGGCCGGCGACGCAAGCGCGAGAGCAACCAGCAGGCCGACGACGACGCGACTCACGCCTCCTTTATAGCATCCGCATCACGTCGGCGGGAGTGCGCTATCGTTATGGCGATGAGGGCATCACTTCGAAACTGGCTGGGGTTGGCCGACGCAGACGTCACGGCGACGGAACGCACGCCGCTGCGCGACCTGGTGGACTCGCTCGATGGCCTCGCGCCGGCCCGCGCGCAACACCTGGCCCGGTTTGCCTACCTGCTGGGCCGCGTCGCCCGCGCCGACCAGCAGGTCAGCGCTGAAGAGACGCGCACCATGGAGTCGCTGCTGATCGAGCACGGCCGCCTGTCGCCCGCCCAGGCGGTGCTGGTCGTCGGCCTGGCTAAATCGAGCAGCCTGCTGTTTGGGGGTACCGCCGATTTCGAAGTGGCCCGCGACTTTGCCGCCTCGGCCACGGACGACGAGAAGGTGGCGCTGGCGCGCTGCCTCTACGCGGTCGCGGCCAGCGACCAGCGGATCTCGATGGCCGAGGAAACGGAAGTGCACCGCATCGCCAATCTCCTGTACCTCGAGCCCAGGACGCTCACCGCCATCCGCCTGCAATACCGGCCGTTCCTGCCCGGCGTGTCGGGGTCCAAGCCTGCCGGGCCATGACGCGCTACCAGGGCGGCAGCGTGAGCAGCAGGTATTCCCGGAGGTACGGATCGGGCGAGGCCAGCAGCTCGGCGGCACTGCCCTGGAAGTAGATGCGGCCCTCGTGAAGCACCATGAACCCGACGTGCGGCAAGGACGCCGCGTCGGCGCTGACCACCTGGACCTCGCCGGCGTGCACCACCGCGCGGTGGGTGGCCACGTAGAACGCATCGCGGATCTGGTGGGTGACGAGGATTGAGGTCACCTGCTCGAGGTCCCTCAACTTGACGATCTCATTGTCGATGGTCGTCGCGATTAACGGGTCGAGACCGGTGATGGGGTCGTCGAACAGCAGGATTCGCGGCGCCGGGGCCATGGCCCGGGCAATCGCCACGCGGCGGCGCTGACCACCCGACAGTTCTGACGGCAGCCGATCGGCGTACTCGGCCAGGCCGATGAAGCCCAGCACCGCCGCCACTCGCTCGCGCACCGCCTCGATCGGCATCGCCGCCTGCTCCGACAGGCGATAGCCGACGTTCTCGGCCACCGTCAACGAGTCGAACAGCGCGTTCTCCTGGAACACCATGCCGATATCGCCGCGCACGCCCAGGAGGTCGCGCTCGGGCAGGTGCTCCACTGCCACGCCGTTTACCAGCACCGTGCCGGCGTCGGGCCGCAGCAGCCCCAGGATCAGCTTGAGCAGCACCGACTTGCCGGACCCGCTGCGCCCGAGCAGGATGCGCATGTCGCCGCGCGGGATGACGAGACTCACGTCGCGCAGGACCACCTTCTCGTCGAAGGCCAGCGACACGTTCTTGAACTCGACCGCCGGTGCGGTGGCCAGGTAGTCGGTGATGCCGAGGGGCGTCGAGCGATCGACCGCCCCGCTGACGGAGGGGCGCTGGCGGAGAGACACGGCTTCTAGTATGCGACGAATGCCGGCGCGCCGCGAGCAGGCGATAATGGCCCGATGGATCGCGATGGTCTCCAGCCCACGGGTCGAGGTCGTCGTGGCGCGGCAGGTGCAATAGCAGCCGCGGTGATCGAGAAATCAAGCGGGCGGTGGGTTGGCCGCCTGGGACCGTGGATGCCGGATGGCTGGCCCGGCACGGAGGTCGGATGGGCCAGCGTCCGCGACTGCTGGGGCATGGGCTACGCCCCCGAAGGCGCCGAGGCCGCCACCAGCTGGGCGTTCGATCAGTTGGGCTGGACCAGCGTGATCCACAGCATCGCGCCAGACAACGTGCCCTCGCAGGCAGTGGCCCGCAAGCTCGGGTCTCGCACTCTCGGTCCGGGCGCCTTGCCGGCGCCGTACCACGACTCGCGCATCGACCTCTGGGGACAATCACGAGACGAGTGGCGCGCGCGCCGGCTGGCAGCCGCAACCCAGGGTTAGCGCTCTCGCGCTACTTCACGCCCTCGTTCAGGAAGGCGACGAGGGGCGGCAGCACCTTCTCGGGTGCTTCGAGGTGCGGCACGTGGCCGAGGCCCGGGATCAGGTGCACACGGCCGTTGCCGTTGGGGACCGACTTGGCGAGGTAGGCCATGCGCTCCTGGAATGCCGCCGCCGGCCCCAGCAGCAGGTCCTCGGCGCCGCCGAAGGCAAGCGTCGGCACCTGAATGTGCGCCCAGTCATAGACGACCGGGTCCTGGTACAGCATCTGGCTGATCAGCGCCTGCACCATGGCCAGGCGCGGCCAGTCGGCGCTGAGCGTCCATGAATACCGCACGCGCGTGTACTTCTCGAACTCGTCGTTCCACGCCGGGGGGTTGTGCGCGACATAGCGGCCGAGGCCGGCGCGGGTGCTCTGGTAGTTGGTCGTCGTCAGCGTGTTCTTGTACGCCTCGTCAATCGGCGTCATCGGCCGCGTGAAGCGCCCGTCGGTCAGGCCGATCGGGTTGTAGATCACGATCCGCTCGACCATCTTCGGATACTGCGTCGCGAAGCGCGCCGCCAGCATGCCGCCCATCGAGTGGCCAATCACCATGGCCTTCTCGATCTTCAAGTGCTGCAGCAACAGCGCGGTGTTGCGCGCCTGCGTGTTGAAGTTGTACGGCGCAATCGGCTTCGACGAGCGGCCGTAGCCAATCTGGTCGGGCACGACGACGCGGAAGCCTTCCTTGGTCAGGCCGTCGATGATGGCCTTGAAGTAGAAGCCGCCGAAATTGTTGCCGTGCAGCAGCATCGCGGTGTGGCCGTTCGGCGTGCCCTGCGGCGCCACGTCCATGTACGAGATGCGGACGTCCTGGGTATAGACACTGATCGTGAGGTACGAGCTGGGATACGGGTACGGACATTCGTCGCAGGTAATGCTGCCGGGTTTCACGTCGGTCGGCGTGGGCACGGGCGGCAGCACGCTGCCGCCTTGCGCCGCGGCGGTCGCCGCCAGGCCAAACAGCAAGAACGAGAACACGAGCGATCGCTGGAGTGTGAACATAAGCCTCTGTAAATGGGGGTCTGGAATCCCGTGAATCTAACACATCGCCAGGCGGGCCCCACCTGGTGGGTATAATCGCGCCCATGTCATTCTCGAGACGCCAGTTCATTGCCACCGGCAGCGCACTGGTCGCGGCCACCTGGGTGCCTGAGTGGGCCGACGCCTTCCAGCCCGGCGCGACCGACGATGCCAGGCGGGCGGAAGCAGCTGAGGCGGCGCTCACCCGCGCCACGGCCCTGGGCGCGTCGTACGCCGACATCCGCATCAACCGCTATCGCCGCGAGTCGATCGCGACCCGCGAGCGGCAGGTGCAGAACGTCTCGCGCTCGACCAGCTACGGCCTCGGCCTGCGCGTGCTGGTCAACGGCACGTGGGGCTTCGCCGCCACCAACCTCGTCGATCCGGCCGCCGCGCGGGCCGCCGCCGAGCAGGCCGTTGCCATTGCCAAGGCCAACGCCTTGATGACCACGCGCCAGGTGGTGCTGGCCAACGCCGACAAGGTGGTGGCGACGTGGACCAACCAGATCAAGCGCGATCCGTTCGAGGTGCCGCTCGAAACCAAGACCGCGTTCCTGATGAAGCTGAACGAAGCCGCCCTCGCCGTGCCGGGCGTCAGCTTCATCAACTCGCAGTTGCAGTTCGTCGACGAGCAGAAGTACTTCGCCTCGAGCGAGGGCTCGCGGATCACGCAGCGGCTGGTGCGCACCAATCCGCAGTTCACCACCACCGCCGCCGACCGTGCGGCCGGCGACTTCCAGACCCGCGCCGTCGGGGATCGCGCCAAGCTGATGGGCTACGAGTACCTCGAGGACTATCCGTGGCTGCAGGATGCGGTACAGGCCGGCCACGAGGTGGTCGAGAAACTCAAGGCCAAGCCCGCCGTGCCCGGCCGTTACGACGTGGTCGTGGATCCGTCGCAGTTGTTCCTGGCCATCCACGAGTCGGTCGGCCACTCCACCGAACTCGATCGCGTGCTCGGCTACGAGGCCAACATGGCCGGCACCAGCTTCATCAAGCCGGGCGACGCCGGTAAGCTCCGGTTCGGCTCGAAGATCGTCAACCTGGTTGGCGATCGCACGCAGCCCGGTGGACTTGCGACCACCGGCTATGACGATGAGGGCGTGCCGTCGGAACGATGGCACCTGGTGCGCGACGGCCTGTTCGTGGACTGGCAGACGACGCGCGAGCTGGCGCCGCTGGTGGGCCAGGCCAAGTCGCATGGTTGCCTGCACTCGGACGATTGGTCGAGCGTGCCATTCCAGCGCATGCCGAACGTGTCGCTCGAGCCGGCCGCCACCGAGGTCACGCTCGAGGATCTGTTCAGCGACATCAAGCGCGGCATCTACGTGGTCGGCCGCGGCGTCTCGTCGATCGACCAGCAGCGCTACAACTTCCAGTTCGGCGGCGCCGTAATCCGCGAGATCACCAACGGCAAGCTCGGGCCGATGCTGCGTGATGCCGCGTACCAATCGCGGACCCCGGATTTCTGGGCGTCGTGCGATGGCCTGGGCGGACCGGCGACCTACCGGTTGTGGGGCACCTCCGCCGACGGCAAGGGCGAGCCCGGCCAGACCAATGCGGTGAGTCACGGCTGTCCGCCGGCGCGGTTCAGGAACGTCACCGTCCTCAACACGGGAGCGGCGTAATGTTGAACCGCGAAGACGCGCTCAAGATCTGTGAGACCGTGCTGGCGCACGCGAAAGCCGCCGGCGCTGAGGACGCCATTGTCTCGGCACAGAGCTCGGTGGAGTCGCATGCGCGATTCGCCGACAACCGCATTACGACCAGCGGCCGCGCCGAGGATGTCGGCATCACTGCCACCGTGTGGGTGGGCCGCCGCCGCGGCGCCGCGACCGGCAACGCTGCCGGCGCAGATGCGCTCAGGATGCTGGCCGAGGAGGCGGTGCAGATTGCCCGCGTCTCGCCGGTGCATCGCGAGCACGTGCCGACGCCAGGCCCGCTCAACTATGCCGAGAGCCGCGCGTTTGTCGCGGCCACGGCGGATCCCGATCTCACGGCGCGGGCCAAGGCGCTGGACGGCGTGCTGACCGCGTGCCGCACCGCCAAGGTCACCGGCGCCGGCTTCCACAGCGCGCGGGCCTCGGCCACCGCCGTGGCGACGGCAAACGGCAATCGCCGCTACTTCCGCGACAGCGAAGGTGGACTGAGCATCACCGCGCGCACGCCCGATGGCACCGGCTCTGGTTACTACGCCGGCGATCACTTCGACCTGTCGAAGCTGAACGCGCCGCACATCGCCGAGCAGGCCGTCGGCAAGGCCGTGCGCTCGCGCGAGCCCAGGCCGATCGAGCCGGGCGTCTACCCGGTGATCCTCGAGCCGCAGGCCGTTGCCGATCTCGTGGGTTCGCTGACCAACGCCTTTGACGCGCGCACTGCAGACGAGGGCCGCAGCGCGTTCTCGGGCAAGGACGGCAAGACGCGGCTGGGCGAGGCCATGTTCAGCGAGCGGCTGAACCTGTACAGCGACCCGATGCATCCCGACCTGCCGGCGGCGCCCAGCACGAGCGACGGGACACCGGCAACGCGACTGTCGCTGATCAAGGCGGGCGTGGTCGAGAACCTCGTCTACTCGCCGTTCTGGGCACAGGAGAAGAAACGCGGCGCGACGCCCGGCCCGGTCAACTACATCCTCGAGAGCACGCAGGCGCCGACCTCGCTCGACGACATGATCAAGGGCATGGCGCGCGGGCTGCTGGTGTCGCGCTTCTGGTACGTGCGCCAGATCGACGGCCGCTCGATCATGCTGACCGGCCTGACTCGCGACGGCCTGTGGTGGGTCGAGAAGGGCCGCATCCAGTATCCGGTGCGCAACCTGCGCTTCAACCAGAGCGTGCTGGCAATGCTGGCGCCGTGGAATGTCGACGCGATCGGCGTCCCGGAACGGCGGTCGCCAATGATGGTGCCGGCGCTGAAGCTGTCGGGGTTCGCGTTCACTTCCGTCTCGGATGCGATCTGACGCCACCCTGGCCCTCGCCTGCCTCCTGCGAGCGCCGCGGACCACCCGCGAGGGCGGACCGTAGCGGCGGGCCGCCCGTTGCCTGTTCGATCGAGCTGCTGGTGACGGATCCGGAATAAGATCTTAGTCCGCCGGCAGCCGCAGTGGCCGCCGCTTCATAAGCATTTGAGATTGTTCGAGTTTCACCGGGGATTGGTCGCGGGATGAACGAGATCGCGTGGTTGGTGGTTGGCGCGGCGGTGGGGGGCCTGGTCCAGGGCATTTCTGGATTTGCTTTCGCGATGGTCGCCATGGCCATCTGGGTGTGGGGCGTGGACCCGGCGCTGGCCGCCGTGATGGCCGTGTTCGGCGGCCTCACCGGCCAGGTCATCTCCGTGATTCGGGTCCGGCGGGGCTGGCATCTCGACTTGTTGTGGCCCTTCGTGCTGGGCAGCGCCATCGGCATCCCCATTGGCACCGGGATCCTGCCGATGCTCGACGCCAATCGCTTCAAGCTCGTGCTCGGCTCGCTGCTGGTGGTGTGCTGCGCCGCGATGCTGGCCGCCGACAACCTGCCCCACTTCAAGAGGGGCGGCCGCGTGGCCGACGCCGTTGTCGGGCTGCTCGGCGGCGTGATGGCGCCGCTCAGCGGCTTCAGCGGCCTCGCGCCGGCGCTGTGGTGCACGCTGCGCGGCTACACCAAGGACGCGCATCGCGCCGTCCTGCAGAACTTCAACCTGGTCGTGCTGGCCGCCACGTTCGCGTCGCTCGTGTGGTCGGGCCGCGCCCACTCGGGCCTCTTGCCGCAAATGGGCGTCGTCGCCGGCTCGCTCGTGATCCCGTCGATCTACGGATCGCAGATCTACATCGGCATGAGCCCGGTGGCCTTCAAGCGCGGCGTGCTGTGGCTGTTGCTCCTGGCCGGGATCATGATGCTGGTGTCGTCGCTCAGGACCATGGCCGGCTAGCCTGACGCGCCGAGGCCCTGGCGACGGCGGGCCGGTCCGCCCCACGGCGGGCGCCAGACCTGGCCCGCTTGCCAGGCCGCTGGTTATCTGCCCATCGCCTGGTTGATGGCGTCCACCGTCAGCCGGGCCCGCAACTCGACGATCTTTCGTCCCATCTCGAGCGTCTTGCTCATCGGCAGCAGGCTGACGCCGTTGATGGTGGTGAGGTTGGCCTTGGTGCGCTCGTCGATGCGAATCGACTTCGGGTCGTAGAGCGCCATCAGCGCGTCGATGCTGTACTCGTCGTGGATCCGGTCGGAGCCCTGGCTGGCGCCGATTTCAATCTGTTCGGCGATGCCGTTGGCCTGCACCAGCTTCTGGACCGAGGTGTAGTCGTAGTACTCGGGGATGTAGAGAAACCGCGTGCCGGCCGCCGTGAACTTCTCGTCGAGCGTGGCCGCCACTTCTTTCATCGGCGCCTGGTTGCCGCCGCTGTCGCCCATCAGGATCACGGTGGTGAAGCCCATGCCCTTGAGGCTCATGGCCATGTCGGTAAGCACGGCGCGATAGGTGGCCTGCGACAGGAACACGCTGCCGGGCGCGACGCGCTCGCCGTCGGGACGGCCGGGTTCGAGCGTCACGATCGGCGCCACCAGTGCGTTACCCAGCTTGCGCGCGATCGCATCCCCCACCACCTTGAGGATGAAGTTGTGCTTGCCGGTCGCCAGGTACGGGCCGTTCGATTCCACGCCGCCCGTGAGGATCAGGCCGGTGGTCTTGCCTGCCTTGATGGCGTCGCGCACTTCCATCCAGGTGAGTTCTTCCGTCCACACGCTGTCGAGCGCGGCAATCGGCCGCGGCGCGTTCAGCTCCGCCTCGCGCCGCTTGGCGGCTTCGGCCTGCTGCTCGGGCGTCATCGGCGGCCGTTGCGGACGGGCCGGCGGGGTTTGGGCGGCTGCGCTGACGGTGAACAAGCTGACAACCAAGAGGACGCGAATCAGTGACGTCATAGCGGCTCATCTTACTTTCACAGGGTGGTTTTTTGTCACATGGGGTAATAATCCCCGTCATGAAGCGCGCCACCACGTTTGCTGCCCTGGTCGCCGGATTGTTCCTGCCTCTCGTCGCCCACGCCCAAGGCGCGAATGCGGCGGTCGCCACGGGGTCGCCGACGGCCGACCGGCTGCCGATCTACGAGATCGATCCGACCTGGCCGCCAACGCTGCCCAACGACTGGATCCTCGGCGACATCCGCGGGCTGTTCGTGGACGATCGCGATCACCTGTGGGTCATCCACATGCCGTCGAGCCTGACCGACCAGGAGATCGGCGCCGCCTCGAAGCCGCCGATTGCCGACTGTTGCCTGCCCGCGCCACCGGTCCTCGAACTGGATCCCGACGGCAAGGTGCTGCGCACATGGGGCGGACCAAGCAAGGACTACACGTGGTTCAACCAGGAACACGGCATCTACATCGACCACAACGGCTTCGTCTGGACCGGCACCAGCAACGGCATGCACGTGATGAAGTTCACGCAGGACGGCAAGCACGTGCTGACCATCGGCGAGCCCGGCGTCAACAAGGGCAGCAACGATCCGGATCACCTGGGCGGGCCGGCGAATTTCTATGTCGAGCCGAAGACCAACGAGCTGTTCATCGCCGACGGCTATATCAACAAGCGCGTCGTGGTCTACGACGCGGCCACCGGCAAGTACCAGCGGCACTGGGGCGCATACGGCAAGGTCCCGGACGATACGCAGAAGTACCAGTATCCGGTGAAACTGGATAGCCCGCCGCAGCAATACTCGACGCTGCACGGCCTCGTCGGCTCGAAGGACGGGCTGATCTATGTGTCCGATCGCCGCGGCAATCGCATCCAGGTGTTCCGCCAGAACGGCGAGTACTTGATGGAGCAATTCGTGCGCCCGGAGACCGGCGGTTCGGGCAGCGGCTTCAGCCTGCAGTTCTCGCGTGACGCCGAACAGAGCCTGCTCTACCTGATCGACGGCACCAACCAGCGCGTGTGGATCCTGCGCCGCAAGGACCTGGCGATTCTCGACCGCTTCGGCAAACCCGGACGGCAAGCCGGCGAGTTCATCCGCGCCCACATGGTTGCGATCGATTCGAAGAACCGGATGTACACCGGCGAAGCCGGCAACGGCCGCCGCATGCAGCGCTGGATTCTCAAGGGCACGCGTCCGGCCGCAAGCGTGAAGCCGCCCGCACAGGAACGCTGAGCCAGGAAGCTAGCCCTCTTGGCGGGTCAGCGGTCGCGCGGGCCGGCGGGCTTGCGCTCAGTGGCGCGGAAGCCGCGCAGCATGTTGGTGAGCGAGTAGTTGCCTTCGTGGCAGGCGAACTCGTAGATCCGCTCGCCCGATCGCGTCATGGTCAGCTCCCCTTTCCAGGGCTGCGTGAACGCGGTCGGGTTGTCGATCTCGAACTGGTACAACAGGGTGTCGGCGTCAAACAGGCTGAACCGCTCGACGATGCGCAGGTTGCGGTCCCAGCCGAAGTTGCCGCCGGCATCGCCATAGAAGCCGCCGCCATCATCGAAGTTGGTGGTGTCCACGACCAGGGTGTTGCCCTCCCAGCGCCCGATCGAGTCGCCCGTGGTCGAGCGGATCCGGGAGGGCCGGTGGCCGCGGCCATCGACGTGAATGATGCGCGCGTCGTGAATCATCTCCGCGTGCACCAGCACCGCGGCGTCGGTCTGCACGATCTGGTAGTTGCTGTTGTACGAGTACGGCAGCATGGGCGGCCCGGCGGTGAGAAATGACAGGCAGCGATCCTGGAGGCCCAGATCCTCGGGGTTCTCGAACCTCTTCAGTGCGTCGAGCTTGCGGCGCTTGACCTCGGCCGCTGCCGGCGTGAGCGCGGGGATGCGGCCGTCAGCGGGTTCGGTGATGATCGAGGTCCGCAGCGTCTTGACCACGCGGGTCCCGAACTCGCGGTAAAACGTGTTGTAAGTTCCGGTGCCGGTGCGCGTGGCGCCGGGTGCCGGCTCCTCGTTCCGCTGCGCGAAGTCGCGTTCCGATTTCGCGGCTTCTTCGCGCGTGAAAAACGGCTTGTCCCTGAACTCACGCGGCCGCTCGAGCGGCGTCGCGGTAGCCGAGTTCCAGATGCCCTCGAAGTTCGGACGCCGGTCCAGGTTGCCACGCTGGCCCGCCACGACGACTGGGGCGAGCACGAGGAGCGCCATCAACCGAACCAGGAATTGCATCGCCCCGATTCTAGATGGTCGGCCGCCGTATCGGAAGTACACACATGGCGTGTAGAAACTGCTGGCCTGGGTGATCGGCCTCAGCCCCACGCCCCGGTAATGACGCCTGGCACCATGGCAACACAATTGCTCTTGCAGGCTGAGTGTCCATCGACCCGCGCCAGGAATTCTGTCATGCGCTCAAAGCCGCGCGCGAGAGCAAGGGGATCACCCTCGACGAAATCGCGGACACCACCAAGATCCCGGCCTTCATGTTCGCGGGCCTCGAGCGCTGCGACCTGAGCCGGTGGCCCAAGGGGTTCTTCAGGCGGTCGTTCTTTCGCGACTACGTGCAGATGCTGAGCTTGCCGGTGTCTGAGGCCTGCGCGCAGTTCGCGCGGCTGTTTCCCGATCAGGAAGAGGTCACGCCCCCCATCTCAACCGCGGCGGAGCCGAGCCGTGCGTCTCGTGCTGCCGCCACGTGGCGGCGGATTGCGGATGGGGTGACGCAGGTGTTCGGGCGAATCGCCGAGAGCACGGCTGAGGCGCCGCATGAGGAGCCGCACGAGCGCACGTGGACGACCGATGCGCGCCGCGTCGGGCCGGCGCCCGCGCGGGAGTTCCGCGTGCGCATCAAGCTGCCGCGCTAGCCTACGGTCTTCCGCCCAGTCCGACGCTGACAAAGCCGGTGAGCCGCAGGTGCGGCTCCCAGCCGAGGCGGGCGTCGATGCCGGCCGCGACACGCTCGCCTATCGGCGCGCGAATACCGCCACCCGCCGTGAACGCGCCTTCAAGAGAGGAATAGGGCCCGTTGGCGAAGTCTTCGCCGGTCCTGAACATGCCCCCGCCGACGACGATGAACGGTGTGACGCGGGACCCGCCATTACGCGGCGCCAGGACATCGAAGGTCAGGTTGCCGGTCACCACCTGGTGGCTGTGCGACTCGCCGGCGATGAACGTCACTTCAGGGCCGATGCTGATCCGTGGCGACAGGTACCACCGGAATCCTCCGCCAACCAGAAACTCACTGACGATCCCATCGTCCGCAAACCCAACCCAGCCGGCGGCCAGCTCGAGGGTGGGCGACGGGCGATCCTGGGCGGCTGCCGGGAGCGCCGTCAGGATCAGGGTGGCGACGACGACCGTGATGCGATGAGCGGTGAGCGGATGCGCAGTCATGTGGGCCTCTACCAAGCGAGGTGCAACGCAGCTCCAGATCGGCGCGCTGGGGCGGCCGGCTGCCAAGAAGACCTGAATGGCCCTTTGCAGCCGTGTCTGCCTAGGCGAGCGCCTTCCCGTACAACGCGAGCAGGCGGCTCCATGCCTTCTCGGCTGCCGGCTCGTTGTAGACCTGCGTATCCGGCGGGCACCAGCCGTGGGCGGCCTGGTAGACCTCGATCTCCGCTGCCAGCTTGGCCTTGTCGAACGTTTCCTTCAACACGGTCTTGTCGTTCGGCCGCTGCGTGTCGTCATTTTCGGCGATGGCGATCAGGAACGACGCCTTGGTGGCGGCCGCCAGCAGATGCGGGCTGTTCGGGCCGCTCTTTTCGTTGACGAGCCCGCCGCCGTGGAACGACGCGACCGCGCCGATGCGCTCGGGCACCGCCGAGGCCGTGTGGAACGACATGGGGCCGCCCATGCAGTAGCCCTGCACGCCGATCTTCCGGTTCTTGTTCACCTGCGGCTGCGCGTCGAGCCAGGCGACGAACGCCTTCGCATCCGTCATGTCCGTGTCCGCGCTCATGCCTTTGCGGAACGCCATCATCTCCTTGATCGGCGTGGCGCCCGTGGCGGTGGGCTTGCCGGCTCGATAGAACGGGTTGACCACGAGCACGGAATACCCGGACCCGGCAAGGCGCTTGCCCATGGTCCGCATCGCTGGACGGAGCCCGAAGATGTCGGGCCAGAGCAGCACGGCGGCTCCCGAGCCGGACGCAGGATGCACGAAGTACGCGTCGCAGGTGCCGTCCGGCGTCCTGATCTCCACGTCCCGTTCGCTGGTCGCCTGCGCGTTGGCCAGCTGGGGCAGCGCCATCACCGCGCCGGCCGCCAGGATCACGCCGAACTGCCTTCGAGTGACCAGCCCCCTGGCCTCGTACTCCGCCACGCTTTCCGCAAAATGGTCCTGATCGCACATGTCAGCTCCTCACGTCCCAGGTGAATCGGGTGGATACGTGCAGCAGTACATACACCGAAAAGCCGAACCGCGTTACGGCTGGCGAGGAGAAAGAGGGCAGGCTGGCCTGCCACTAGCCACAGACGCCAGGAATCTTCGACAGCACCGATTCGAGCTCCAGCCCACCGCAGACCGCCGTCCGCGAGGCATCAATAGACCCCCGGGTTGCTTTTCTTGTAGAATTCCGGCGTTTTGTCCATCGCACCACGAGCTCGTGTCTCTTTATCATTGCTGTCACTGCTGATCGCGCTGCTCGCGAGCGGGGGGACCGCTTGGGCGCAGGAGCCCGACGCTGAGGGCTCGAAAGATCATCCGGTCTTTTCGCGCCTCCAGGGTTATTACATCAACAGCTACGACGAGCAGGAGTTCTCGGTCTACGAGTTCGGCCTCGAACCACCACGCCGGATCGAAGGACACTACTGGAACATCCAGTATGTGCTCAACGAGGGCGCCCGCAAGGCAGGCGCGCTGCAGATCGGCCGCAACTACACGAACCTGATCAAGCAGCGCGGCGGGGCGATGCTGCGCGAAGACCTCGATGCGTCGGGCGGCACCACTATCGCGCGGCTCCCCGTGAAGGGCGGCGGGCAGTTATGGCTCGAGGTCCACGTCAGCAACAGCGGAGAGGTCTACACGCTCCACGTCATCGAGGAACAGGCGATGAAGCAGGAGGTGGCCTTCACGGCCGAGTCGCTCGCTTCAGCGCTGAACACCTCCGGCAGCGTGGCGATCCGCGACATCCTCTTCGACACGGGTAAGGCAACGATTCAGCCATCGTCAGCGGCGACGCTGACGATGATCGCCGACATGCTCAACGCGAATCCTGACCTCGCCCTCGAAATCCAAGGCCACACCGATAACGTGGGCACGGCGGCCGCCAACCTGGCGTTGTCCCGCGAGCGCGCGGCTTCGGTCAAGGCGGCGCTGCTCAAAGCCGGGATTGCCGGCGAGCGATTGGCCACCGCCGGTTTCGGAGATACCCAGCCGGTAGCTGATAACGGCAGCGACGACGGGCGCGCGCGAAATCGACGCGTCGAGCTGGTCAAGAAATAAGCACCTCATGGCGGCGGGGCGGGGCCGCACAGGCGATAATCGTCGCACCAGATGAAATACGCTCTCGTCGTTACAGTCCTGCTGGCGTCGGTGACCCTCGCCGCCGGCCGGCAGCCGCAATTCAAGTCCGGCGTGGAAGTCGTCTATCTCGATGTCACCGTCCAGGCGCCGGATGGTTCGATCGTTCGCGGCCTCGCCAAAGACGACTTCCTGATTTACGACGAGGAGGCGCCCCAGGACGTGGCCGTCTTCTCGGCCGAGCCGGCGCCGATTAGCGTCGGCATCCTGATTGACACGAGCGGCAGCATGACCGGTGAACGCATGGCCGCCGCAATTCGGGCCGCGGACGCGCTCGGGCGCTCGCTGCAACCCGGCGACCAGTGGAGCATCTCCACCTTCGACAGCACCCGGCGCACGATGATCACCTGGCGCCCGTACAGCGCGGGCGTCGTCAACTCATTGAGAGCCATGCCGACCTCCGGCAGCACGGAACTATTCAAGGCCGTCCGGGAGATGGTGCCGTACATGAAGGACACGCCGCATCGCAAGCGCGCGATGCTGCTCATGACCGACGGCATCGACAACTCGATCATTGCCGCCAGCCGCGACGGTCTGCGCGATCCCTTCGAGGCCCCCGGGCCGCTCGAGAACTCCGCCAGGGCGCAGACCGCCCTGCGCGAAGGCGAAGTGTTACTCTACGCCCTCGGCGTCAACGTGGCGGGACGGGCGGGCGCCGTGCACGTGCCGTCGCTGCAGCGGCTGGCCGAACCGACGGGCGGGTCGGTCATCATCGCGTCAACGATTCGCGAGGTGGAAGGGGGAGCGCAGCGGGTGGCCAAAGAACTGCGTCAGCAGTACACCCTGGGGTTCTATCCGCAGAACGCCGGCGACAAGGCGTATCACCGCCTGAGGGTCGCGACGAGACATCCCGACCACCGCGTTCGCACGCGCGCCGGATACCTGACCGCCAATCCACAGTAAGGCCGCCTACGGCTGCGCTTTTGCGAACGCGCCAAAACTGGCGAGGGTCGACACGGCCGGGTCGAGCAGGACCGCGGCCGGCTCGGTGGCGGCGGGAAAGCGCATGGTCGTTTCGCGGCCATCGACAGCCATCTGACGTGCCGCCGGGAGCCCGCCGGCCGCCGGCACCAGGCCCACGCCAAGGGACAGGCGGTACGGATCTGCCGATTGCGTCTGCCGGACGGTGACCACCACTTCCCTTGCCGGGGCATCGTAGCGCCACGTCCCGGACAGTTCCGGCACGCCGGCGCGGTTCAGCCATTGCCGGAAGAACCACGCCAGGTCCTGCCCGGACGTCTGCTCCATGACTTGCCGGAAGTCGTCCGTCGACGCGGTGGTGTTCATGTGGCGCCGGTAATAATCCCGGATGCCGCGCCAGAACGTCTCGGTGCCCACCTGTTCCCGCAGCATGTGCAGCACCCACGCGCCCTTTTGGTAGACCAACGGGTTGGTCGGCTCGCGCACCGCGTCGTCCAGGTTGACGTGCACGACCGGCGTGTCCGGCAGGCTGGCTTCAAGCTTGAGCACGGTGCCCCGGCTGCGGCGCAGGCCCTCGACAAAGGCGTCACGGCCCTCGGCATGTTCGGTGTAGAGCAGCGTGAAGTAGGTGGCGAAGCCTTCGCTCAGCCAGATGTCGTTCCAGTCGTTTTCGGTGACGGCGTTCCCGAACCACTGGTGGGCCACTTCGTGAACCACCGGGCCGTTGCCGGCGGTGATGCCTTTCTCGCCGTAGAAGATGCTGCTGGCGTGTTCGGTGCCGCCGCCCATGCCCGCCGCCTCCACGTGCGCGAGCTTCTGGTACGCGAACGGGCCCACGTAGTCGGCATAGAACTCGAACGACCGGCGCGCGTCCTTCTCGAACAGCGCGAAGCCCTTCTCGGCGTCCTGCGGAAACACCCAGTACTCGAGCGGCACTCCGCGGACGAGGCCGGCATGCCTGACGGCAAAGCGCGCGACGCCGACGGCATAGAGCCACGACGAAATCGGCACGTCCTGCCGCCAGTGGGTGCGGCGCTGGCCGCCTGGCAGGTCCCGTTGTTCGAGCAACGCGCCGTTGGCGATGACCTGGTAGTTGGCCCGCGTCGTGATCAGGAACTCGCCGGTGGCCTTGTCGGCCACGTGGTCGATCATCGGCAGCCACTGCCGGGCGCGGTTGTACCAGTTTTCGCTGAAGGCGGTGCGGTCGCCGTGGATGTTGTTGATGAGACGCAGGCCGTCGGCGGGAATGCCGCGATACGTGATGGTCACCGTCACCTCCTGGCCGGCAGCGAGGCCGGCCGGCAGCGTCAGCCGGAGGCGGTTGTCACGGTGCGTGAACGGCACGGGCCCGGCCGGCGAGGTGACGCCGGCGACGGTCATGCCCTTGCCGTCGGCGCGGGGTGTCGCAAGGTCGAGCGCAAGCTCGCGCAGGCCCGCGGTCAGCACCCTGAAGGTGGCCGTCGTCTCCCCCTGGATCTCATTCGAATCGCCGGTCAGCAGCGTGAGGCGAAATACGTAGTGACGGGCGTCGATGCCGGGCTGCCGTGGATAGGTATCGGCGCCGGCGCGGCTGCTCCCCACGAGCGTCAGCGCGAGCATTGCCAGGACGAGACGGCTCCGGAGCGGCATCATCGGCCAATCATACGCGGTCGCCCCGATCGCTTGGAGCGGAGATCGGCGTGGGGCTCTGGCGAGAGTGAAGTGGTGGCCGACCTGGACTCGCACTAAGTCGCGAGGGCCGAAGGCGAGCGAAGCCGAGCCCGAGGACCATGAACGGAGACGAAGTCGAAGTGAGTGGCTCCTCGGGCTGGACTCGAACCAGCAACCCTCCGGTTAACAGCCGGATGCTC
>JBEGVQ010000025.1:0-20230 GCA_041178345.1 Acidobacteriota bacterium
CGGCGGGCGGATGATCGGGACGAGCTTTGCGTTCATCACAACCCAGCTCGTCAACTACATGCCCGGTGAGTTGCCCTCAACCCGACTGGCGTATGCGGCGACGATCACCGTCACGTTTGTCTACACGGCGGGACTCGTCACCAGCTTCTTCTTGCCTGAACCAAAGGGCGAGGACCTGCCGGAGTAGGAGTAGGGTGCCTAACGTGCCTAAGGTGCCTCGGGTGCTGCTCGCGACAGTCGTGCTGGCGCTGGGGACTGTCGCCCACGGCGAGCAGTGGCCGCAGTTCCGGGGACCGGGGGCGACGGGCGTGGCGGCCGACTCGGCGAGCTTGCCCGAGAGCTGGAGCACCACGAGCAACGTGCGGTGGAAGACGGCCATTCCGGGCCACGGGTGGTCGTCGCCGGTGGTGTGGGGCGATCGCATTTTCCTGACGTCGGTGGTGCCGGCCGGCGACACGGAAGCACCGCGGCGGGGCCTCTACTTCGGCGGCGAACGCCCGGCGCCGACGGTGGAACATCGCTGGATGGTCTACGCCCTCGACCGCGGCACCGGCAAGATCGTCTGGGAACGCGAGGCCCGCCGCGGGCTGCCGCCGTCACGCCACCTGAAGAACACCTACGCTTCGGAAACGCCGGTCACCGACGGCCAGCGGGTCTACGTGTCGTTCGGCAGCGTCGGCCTGTTTGCCTACGACTTCGCCGGTGCGCTGGCCTGGTCGGTGCCCTTCGAGCCGCTGCCGATGCGCTTTGGTTGGGGCACGGCCGCCTCGCCGGTGCTGCACAACGGCCGGCTCTACCTGGTGAACGACAACGACCGGCAGTCGTACCTCACGGCCCTTGATGCCAGGACCGGCAAGACCGTGTGGCGGGTCGAGCGCAAGGAAGGCAGCAACTGGGCCACACCCTACGTGTGGGAACACGCCGGCCGCACGGAGATCGTGACCGCGGCCACGGGCAACATCCGCTCCTACGACCTCGAGGGGAAGCTCCTCTGGCAGCTCGGCCCGATGTCGAGCATCGCCATTCCGACGCCGTTCTCGAAGTTCGGGCTGCTCTACGTGGCGTCAGGCTACGTCGGCGATCAGACGCGGCCGGTCTATGCCATCAAGCCCGGCGCCACCGGCGACATCTCGTTGCCCAAGGGCGAGACCAGCAGCGCGTCGATTGCGTGGTCGTTACCGCAGGGCGGCCCGTACAACCCGTCGCCGCTCGTCTACGGCGATTACTACTACACGCTGTTCGACCGCGGCTTCTTCACGGCCCACGACGCGAAGACCGGCAAGGAGATCTACACGAAGGTCCGGCTGGATCCCACCGCGAGCGGCTTCACCGCTTCGCCCTGGGCCTACAACGGCAAGCTGTTCGCGATGAGCGAAGACGGCACCACCTACGTGATTCAGGCGGGGCCCGAGTTCAGGGTGATGGGCAGGAACGTGCTCGACGAGTTCACGATGGCTTCGCCGGCGATCGACCGCGACAGCCTGTTCATCCGGACCGCGACCTCGCTTTATCGCATCGCCGCGCCGTAACCGCGGTTCGCGCCGCCGAACGCGTGCGCTATCCTGTTGGGCATGACGACCCGTACTGCCTGGGGCGCGGCCGGCGCGCTCGTGCTGACCGCCGCGTGCACCACCGCGCCCGCCGTCGAGCCTGCCGATACGCTGCTGACCAACGGGCGCGTCTACACGTTTACGTGGGACGACCCGGCCACCGACGGCACGCCGGCGCCCAACGCCCCGCACACGCCCGAGGGCTGGCGACCCGATGCCGCAGCCATCGCCATCCGCGCCGGCCGCATTGTCTTCACCGGCACGGCGCAGCAGGCCGAGGCCTATCGCGGTCCCGCCACGCGGGTCGTCGACCTGAAGGGGGCGACGGCCCTGCCGGGACTAGTGGATGTGCACGTACACGTCCGCGAGCTCGGCCAGGCCGAGACCCAGCTCGACCTGACCGGCGTCGCCACCGAAGAAGAAGCGGTCGCCCGCACCGTGGCCTACGCCGCCAAGGTACCGAAGGGCGAGTGGGTGGTGGGCCGGGGCTGGGACGAGGGCGCGTGGGCCGGCCGCTACCCCACCATGCGGTTGCTGAGCGCGCAAGTGCCTGACCACCCAGTGGTGCTCGACAGCCTGCACGGGTTCGCGGTGTGGGGCAACAAGCTGGCGTTTGAGAAGGCCGGTATTACCCGCGCCACCAAGCCGCCAGTAGGCGGCGAGATTCTGAAGGACGCCAAAGGCGAGCCTTCCGGCACGCTGCTCAACCGCGCCGTCACGCTGCTCGAAGGAGCCGTGCCGCCACCGACCCCGGACCAGGCCCGCGCCTGGGTGCTGGCCGGCCTGAAGCGCATGGCCCGCGACGGCTACACCGGTGTGCACGAGGCCGGCGCCGACGCCGAACTGATGACGGCGTTCGAAGCGCTCGACGCCTCGGGGGAACTGCCGGTGCGCGTCTACGCCATGCTCTCGGCGCGCGATACGGCGCTCAGCCGCACCTGGCTGGCGAAAGGCCCCCGCCTCGATCCGGCGGCCATGCTGACGGTGCGATCGGTGAAGGCCTATTACGACGGCTCGCTCGGGTCGCGCGGCGCGCGCTTGATCGACGACTACGCCGACCAGAAAGGCCACCGTGGTGTCAGCGGCGGCAACTACGGGTTCGACCAGGCCCTGGTCGCGCAAATGATGGCGGCGGGATTCCAGGTCGGCATCCACGCCATCGGCGACGCCGGCAACCGCGAGACGCTCGACTTCATCCAGTCGGTGCAGGATCGCAACGCGGCCGTGCGCAACAACCGCAACCGCATCGAGCACGCACAGGTCGTGCACCCGGACGATTTCGCCCGCTACGCTTCGCTCGGCGTCATTGCCTCGGTGGAACCGCCGCACGCGGTTGAGGACAAGCCGTGGGCCGAGACCCGCCTTGGGCCCGAGCGCATCAAGGGCGCCTACGCGTGGCGCACCTTCCGCCAAAGCGGCGTCCGCCTGGCCTTTGGTTCTGACCTCACGGGCTCGGACCACTCGAACTTCTATGGCCTGCACGCGGCAGTAACGCGCCGCGACAAGGCGCTGCAGCCCGAGGGCGGCTGGTACCCGGGGCAACGCCTGACGCCTGAGGAGGCCGTGCGTGGCTACTCGACGTGGGCCGCGTACGCGGGGTTTGCCGAGGCCGACCGCGGCACGCTGGCCGTGGGGCGCGCCGCCGACATCACGGTGATGGACATCGATCCGCTTGTTGTCGGAACCAAGAACCCTGAGGCGCTACTGAAGGGCGCGATCCGACTGACGCTGGTGGGCGGCCGCATCGTTCACGAAGCGCGGTAATCCTCAACAGCCGGAGAGTCGACGCGACAGGGGCGTCAGACCAGGGCGCCCGCGACCTTCGCCACGACGGACTGCGCCGCGATCACGAGCTTGCCGGTCCACTGCGCCATCGCCCGCCGCGCATCGTCGGCATGCCCCATGCAATCGATCACGATCAGATCGAGGTCGACGCCGATAAGTTCGCCAGCGGCGCGCGCCATCTCGTCGTCTCGTGACGGCGATGCCCACGTGACCGTGGGCTCGAAGCCGTCGGCGCGCCACTTGGCTTCCGCGAACGGCACCTGCGCGCGATTGGGTGTGACAATGCCCACGCGCCGGGTGCGGCTGAGCGCCCCGGCAACGGCCGGCACGATGCGGCCGGGAAGCAGCACGGGAACCGGACACGGTACATCGGGAAAGCCGCCCGCGCATGCCACCACGATTACCGAGGCGCCATCAGCGGCCAACCGGCGCGCCGCTGCCGTGACGCGCGGCACCAGGCGGGCCAGCGGCACCTCGATGTGCGTGCCCGACGCGAGACGGACGAGCAGCGGATAGACATCTGAGGCGGTAGCGACCTGAAGGATGGCCAGATCTGCCGCGCTGATGCCGTCCAGCGCACCGGCAACTCGGACTGCCGCGTTCGGCGCCTCGGCGCCAAACGCCTCGGCCAGGTCGGGACGCGGCGTCTGGCCGATGGTGACGATGCCGAGGATGGGTGTCATGACGGCCTGACGAACCGGCCGTGACCGGCCGGTCCGGTAATGGCGCCCTCGTGGAAGACGCGCACGCCGCGGACGAAGGTGGCAACCACGCGCCCGCGCATCCGCACGCCGTCGTAGATGGCCATGTTGTCTTTCGACTTGGTAATGGCGTGCCGGCGATCGTAAATCCAGTCCGCGCCGAGATCGACCAGCGTGAGGTCGGCATCGGCACCCTCGGCCACCCGTCCCTTCCCCGCCAATCGAAACAGGTCAGCCGCGCGCGTGGAGCACAGTTCCACCATGCGCGGCAGCGTGAGGCGGCCCTCCGCCACGGCCGTCAGCATCAGCGGCGCCATCACCTCGAGGCCGCACAGCCCCGGCGGCGCCTTGAAGATGTCGTCGGTGGCCGCGGACTTTTCCTGCGCGAGAAACGGCGAGTGGTCGGTGCCGATGTAGTCGATGAGGCCGGCGTCGAGCGCGCGCCAGATCGCCAGGACCTCGCCAGCCGAGCGCAGCGGCGGGTTGCATTTGGCAAACGGACCCAGACGGTCGAGTGCCTCGTCGGTGAAGAACAGGTACGGCGGGCAGGTCTCCACCGTGGCGTCGACGCCGCGGGCGCGCGCCTCGGCCACCAGCTGCATCGAACGGGCACTCGAACAGTGCACCACGCCCACCGGGCCGCCGCTCTCGGCGGCCAGCGCCAGCACCAGCGCGACCGACAGGTCTTCCACGATCGCGGGGCGGCTCTCGGCGTGGGCCCGGCCTCGCCGCCGGCCGGCTGCTTCCAGTTGCGCCTGCAGAGCCTGGAACATCGGCGTGTCTTCGCAGTGAAAGCATTGCCGCAGGCCGGTGGCCGCGACCGCGGCCATCACGCCTCGCAACGCCGCGTGGTCGGTGCACCACAGGCCGAAGAACTCGTCGAGGCGCGCGGGCGGCGGCGGCTGCAGGAAGGTCTTGAACGCCACCACGCCGGCGGCGGCCTGGCCGGCAATGTCGTGCAGGTTCTCGTGGCCGGCGCCGCCGTAGAGCGCAAAGTCGATGTGCGCCTGGGGCGTCATGGCCGCCACGCGCCGCTGCACACCGTTGGCGCTGTTGGCCGGCACCTTGGCAATCGGCATCTCGAACAACGTGGTGATGCCGCCGGCGGCGGCCGCGGCGGTGCCTGACTGGAAGTCTTCGCGCGCGGCGATGCCGGGGTGGCGGGTGTGCACGTGCGTATCGATGAGCCCGGGCAGCGCGTGCAGGCCGGTGGCATCGATCACCGTGGCGGCCGGTGGCCGCGCGGCGGGATCCAGGACGGCGGCAATCCGACCGCCGGTCACGCCGATTGTGGCCGGGCCGACCGTGGCACCCGTCACGACCTGGGCCCCCGTAATCACCAGGTCAAAGTGATCCGGCATTCACGGCCCCCATTGAGCGCGCGACTCGGATCGTCACGGACAGCTGCCCGACGTGACGTATCGCATGTTCCGCGCCGTGAACCAGGCAGCCGATGACCGTCGACGGCAACTGCACGCGCCCGATGCCGCGAAAATCGCCAAGCGTCGCCACCTCAACGGCCTTCAGGTCTTCAATCGCCGCATCGACGCGGGTTGATAGCGCCGCCAGAACAGCCGCCACCTCGTCAGCCGCCAGCGGATCGCCTTCCCGCTTGATCGCGGCCAGCTGTTCGGGCGACAGCGCATGGCCACGAGCGTAGGTGAACAGGCGATCGACGACGCCGGTCAGGTGCCGGACGTGAAACGCCACGGACGCTACCCCGGCGGGACGAGCGTTCCATTCATCCTCGGTTGCGCCGGCCACGAGACTACCGACCTCATCGCGGGCCTGCAGCAGCATGTGCGCAACCGGTTGAAGAACTGCCGGCACGCCCTCGACCGGACCTTTCTGCCACCATTCCAGATTTGCCATGGATGGTGATAATCGCACAACCGCTGCCTCGCCGGGGCGCTGGCTGTAGACTGTGCGGCATGCTGGATCGTCGCGCTCTGCTCGCTTTCTTCGCCACCACCGGACTGGGCTCCACGTTGCTCCCCGGTGTGCTGTGGGCACAGATGCAGCCCGGTACCAAGAAGGTCACCCTCGAGATGGTCCGCGAGTCGGCGCGGCTGGCCGGCCTCGAGTGGACCGACGAGGAGTGCCAGGACCTGGTCGACTCGCTGTCGAGCCTCGCGCGCGGCGCCGAAGGCATCGACAAGCCGGCGCTGACCAACGCCTCGCCGCTGCCGATTCACTTCGACCCCAATCCGCCCGGGATCACGCCACGGCCAATGCCGACGGCGGCGTTTCGCCCCGCGCCCACGCCCCGCGTGCGGCGTCCCCAGAACCTCGAAGTTGTCGCCCTCTGGCCGGTGACCCACCTCGCGCATCTGCTGCAGTCGCGACAGGTCACCTCGCTTGAACTCACGGCGATGTACGTGGCGCGATTGAAGCGCTACAACGGCCAGTTGAATTGCGTCGCGCAGTTGACCGAGGAGCGCGCGATGACGGAGGCCGCCGCGGCCGACCAGGCGATCGCGGCCGGCCAATATCGCGGCGTGCTGCACGGTGTGCCGTACGGCGTGAAAGACATCGTTGCCGCCAAGGGCTACCCCACCCGCTGGGGCGCGCCGCCGCTCGAACGGCAGACCTTCGACGACGACGCCGCGGTCGTCGAGCGCCTGCACCAGGCCGGCGCGGTGCTGGTGGCCAAGCTGACGACTGGTGAGATGGCGTTTGGCGATCAGTGGGCCGGCGGGCGCACCAATAATCCGTGGAATCTTTCCGAAGGGTCCAGCGGATCATCAGCCGGATCGGGCGCGGCGACCGCCGCCGGGCTGGTCGGGTTCGCGATCGGCACCGACACCGGTGGCTCCATCCTCTCCCCCGCCGTTCGCTGCGGCATTGTCGGCCTGCGGCCGACGTTCGGGCGCGTCAGCCGATACGGCGTGATGGCCGCGGGTACGAGCCTCGACAAGATTGGCCCGATGTGCCGGCACGCCGAAGACTGTGCGATCGTGTTGCGCGCCATCGCGGGAGCGGACCATCGGGACCTCGCCGTGCGAGAGGCGCCAGTGGCGTGGGACGCGACGCCGGGTCGCTATCCGAAACGCATCGGCTACGTGCCGGCGATGCTCGAGGCAGAAACCGACGCCGACCAGCGCGCCAACAACAGCCGCGCGCTCGCCGGGCTAAAGCAGTTGGGCTGCACCATGCACGCGCTGACATTTCCCAGCGGTGACCTCAGCTACTTCATCGAGTACGTGGAGCGAGCGGCGGCGTTCGACAGCTTTACCGTCTCGGGCCAGCACAAGGGCCTGCGGCCGCGGACCAGCCGCTACCTGCGCGCGTGCCAACTGGTAACGGCGGTCGATTACCTGCAGGCCAACCGCCGGCGCGCGGTGATCATGCAGGAGGTGGCGCGCGCCATGAGCGCGGTCGACGCGGTGATGTTCACCACCCTGACGCTCGACTCGCGCACCAGCCTCAACCCGGTGATGAGCCTGACGGGACATCCCTCGATCGCGGTGCCCAACGGTATCAAGTCGAATGGAGCGCCGGCCGGCGTGATGTTCTCCGGCCACCTGTATCGCGAGGGCGACCTGATCGCGCTGGCGAAGGCGTGGCAGGACCAGTCAGCGGGCAGTGTGCCGCACCCGCCTCTGTTCGCCGTCACCGGGTGAACCGCCGCGGCGTTCGACGCCGATCGGCTTCACTTCCCCTTCAGGCCGTCGGCCCAGTGCCGAATCACGCGGAACGACGCCCCACCCGACTCGGCGCGCAGCATCACAAAGCGACCGTCGGGCAGCACGTCGTAGTTGGGGACGCTGATGCCCTGACCGTACTCGAACGACTGGTCGAACAACACCTGCGGCTTGCCGAGGATCGGCACCGCGCCTCGCCCATCGAATGTCACGCCGACCATCGGGTTGCCGGTTCGATAGAACACCTCACGTCCGCCGGGACCCCATCGGGCCTGGACGCCACCGCCAACCGACACCTGCCACGTACGATCGAGTGCGGGATACGCGCGCACGTAGATCTCTGGTTGACCGGTTTCGTCCGACTGGTAGACCAACCAGCGTCCGTCCGGGGATAGCTGGGCGCCGCCCTGGTAACCCCGGCCCGA
Source organism: Acidobacteriota bacterium (assembly GCA_041178345.1). Taxonomy (GTDB): domain Bacteria; phylum Acidobacteriota; class Vicinamibacteria; order Vicinamibacterales; family UBA2999; genus 12-FULL-67-14b. Next base: position 8,106 of record JBEGVQ010000025.1, read on the forward strand.
GACCACCACCTTGGGCGGATACGCGCCCGACAATGAGAACAGGTAGACTTCGGCGCTCAGATCCGTCGTGGTGCGCACGGCCAACATGTCGTCGGGGGCAGGGCCCGCGCCCGTCGGATAGTCCGAGGAAGTTGAGTACTTGAGAGGGGCCAAGTCCTGCTTCCCGTCGGCCGAGTTCGAATGCGGCCGCCCATTGCGCCGAAACGCCAGGCGCGTGCCGTCGCTGTTCCACATCGCGAAGCCGCTGCCCGGCGCTGGCGAGTTCGGCGTCACCTTCGTGCCACGAGCCAAGTCGACGAGGGCGATCGTCAGCATGTTGTCGTCGACGGCGAGTCGGCGGCCATCGGGAGACACGCGCGGATTCGTGAACCGTGACGCTGGCACATCGAGGGGCCGGGACGAGCCGTCGCGGTTCACCAAGACAATCTGGCTATTCCCGTAAGCGCGCAGACCGTACGCCAGCGTACCGTCGCGACTGATGTCGGCCGTCAGGCTGCCGGAGCCGTTGTTCGATGCGATGCCGGCGGGGAGCACGACTGTCGTCGGCCCCGTCGGTTTCAGGGTGTCCAGGTCGAAAGGCACAGCCAACAACGCACTGTCACGCTCGAACACCAGGTGGCTCGTCGGCGACCACATGGCACGGCCGGATCGCTCCATGATGATGGTGCGTCGCGGCGCCGCGTCAAGCGTGACGGCCTCGACCTGCCCGAAGCCTGCATCGTCGACCAGTGTGGTAAACACCAGCACCCGGTCGTCGAGCCACGCCGCGTTGGCATGGAGCACTTCCTTTCGCGACTCGTCGAGCGTGGTTAACTGACGCGGCACGCCGACGGCCGGATCGAAGAACCATAGCTCGCCGCGTTGCTGCATGACGATGCCCCGCGATCCCCAGGCGATGGCGCCGTTGACGTCGCCGCCCACTGGCAAGGTACGAAGGCTGGCGTCACCAAACGAGAAGATGCCCACTACGCCACCGCCAGTGATGACGGCCAGGGCGGTTCCGTCTGGCGAAAATGTCACCGAATTGGTGCCGGACGTGCCAGGAATCTGCTGCGGATCCGGGCTCTCAACGCTGCGGACAAAGACATGTCGCACCCCGTTCACAACGCCGATGAAAGCGATGCGCGCGCCGTCTGGCGACAGCGCCATCGGGCGCGGACCCGCAAAGCGGGAACTCACGCCCGGCGGGTCGATGATATCGAAGTGCGTCTGTACCGTCGGCAGCACCGCTTCACCCGAGCGACTGGCCACCACGGCCGCCGTCACGCCAAGCACGGCGGCCAGCCCCCAAGGCAACCAGCGGTATTACACCGATGGCGCCGGCGACTGGAGCGCAGCGACGGGCTCGTGCGCGTCTTCCAGTTCGAGCCGGGCATCGGCCACGTGACGCAACCGGCGCGCGGGATCTTTTTCAAGGCAGCGGCGCAGCACGCGCATCACGTTGGCCGGAGTAGCCGCCGGCACGGCCGACCAATCGGGGTCGCGTTCCATGACGCGGGCCAGGATGTCGGTGACCGTCTCGCCGGCAAACGGCGGCTTACCCGACAGCATCTCGAACAGGATGGCGCCGAGCGCCCAGATGTCGGCGCGCTGATCGACCGTGCGCCCGCGCGCCTGCTCGGGCGACATGTAGGCCGCCGTGCCCAGGATCATCCCGCGCATCGTCATCGCGGGTGAGGTAATCGTCGGCGAATGATCGGCGACACTAAAGTGCCGCCCTTCTGGCACGGTGTCGATGGCCTTCGCCAGGCCGAAATCCAGCACCTTGACCGTGCCGTCGGCGCGCAGCTTGATGTTGGCGGGCTTCAGGTCGCGATGAACAATCCCCTGCTCGTGCGCGGCTTCGAGCGCTTCGGCGATCTGCTTCGGGATCGGCAGCACTTCGTCGAGCGGCATTCCTGCCTGCCTCGCCGAAGCGCCCGGGGCGCGGAGGCGGGCGATGCGCTGCGAGAGGTCCTCGCCCTCGACCAGTTCCATGACGAGGGCACGGGTCCGGCTAAAGCCGGACCGACTTCAAACCCGAAGATCTGGGCGATGTTCGGATGATTGAGCGACGCCAGCGTCTTGGCCTCGCGCTCGAACCGCGCCAGGCGCTCGGGGTCAGCCGCGAACGCGTCGGGCAGGATCTTGATGGCGACCTGGCGGCCGAGCGTCGTTTCGGTCGCTCGCCACACCTGCCCCATTCCGCCTTCGCCGATCGGCGCGATGACTTCGTAGACGCCGATGCGGGTGCCGGGAGTCAGGGGCATGAGGGTGACACGGATTATATCGACTGGGAGATGCCGTGCGAGGCCGTCGGCCGGCTACTTCCCAAGCAACGAGCGAAATCCATCGACACTCATCCCCGCGGCGCGAATGAGCGCTCGCAAGGTGCCGGGCGCGAGTTCCTTGTGCTGTGGAACGGAGAGACTGGCCGGATGCCCGGCCTTCAGGAGCACCACGTGGCTGCCACGCTGCCGATCGACTTGCCAGCCCGCGCGTGCGAACGCGCGCACGGCATCACCGCCGGAAACCACGGGCAGAGCCGGCACTAGACGACGACCTCGACCTCCCGAACGCTGACGGTGAGTGGCATCCCTTTCGCAGCGCGAGCATCAAGGCATGCCGAAATGGCCTCGCGGATGTTGGTCAGTGCTTCTTCCTCGGTCCATCCCTGTGAGACACATCCGGGAATCGCGGGGCACTCCACGACCATCATGCCCGTCTCATCACGCTCCATGGTCACCAGCAGTTTCATTCGGCCATCCCTTCGTTTCGATTATGAACCCGGAGAGGCGAGCGCGACAAGGCTTGATCGTGCCGCGGAGGCGTCACCGCGATCGCTTAGCACGGCGTTCCTTTCGATCTCATCGCCGGAGTAGACTGCGGCTCACGAAACCCGTGTGCTCCTGGAGGTCAGGGATGTCGCTCTCAATTCTCGGTCGCCTGGCGACGGCTGAAGCCATCGCCCTCCGCTGCGTGCTCTGCGTGCTGTGCGTGCTGCTGGGAGGCGCTCCTCAAACGAATGTGCGGGCGCAGGCGCCGGCGGCCGCCGCCAACATCGCGCGCGACGCCGACGTGTTGGGCGCGCAGCGGCTGTTCAGCGCCTGGCTCGAGGGCCAGCTCGTGTCGCGCCACCTGCCGGGCATCGCGGTGGGCGTGGTCGCCGATCAGGAGCTGGTCTGGGCAACTGGGTTCGGCTTTGCCGACACCGGCAAGAAAGTGGCGATGACGCCGCAGACCCGGTTTCGCATGGCGTCGCACAGCAAGCTGTTCACCGCCACCGCGGTCATGCAGTTGCGCGAGCAGGGCAAACTGCGGCTGGACGATCCGGTCTCGAAGTACCTGCCCTGGTTCCAGGTCAAGACCGCCGAGTCGGACGACCCGCCGATCACGATCGAGGAGTTACTGACGCACAGCTCCGGCCTGCCGCGCGAGGCGGGCTCGCACTGGACGACCTTCGACTTCCCCACCACCGAACAACTGCGCGGCCTGATGGCCGAACGGCAGGCGCCGTTCTCGCCAGAGACACGGTGGAAGTACTCGAACCTCGCCTTCTCGATCGCGGGCATGGTGATCGAGGTCGTGAGCGGCCAGACCTGGGCCGACTATGTGCAGCAGCACATCTACGCGCCGCTCGGGATGTCCTCATCCAGCGTCGATCAGAACGTGGCCGGGCTGGCCATCGGCTACGGCCGGTTGATGCCGGACGGGAGCCGCGCCGTCAATCCATTCATCGATGCGCGGGGCATGGCGGCGGCCACCGGCATCACGTCAACTGTGGACGACATGGCGAAGTTCGTGTCGGCGCAGTTCCGGAAAGGCCGGATGGGCGGCCGCCAGATCCTGAGCACCGGCTCGCTGCGCGAGATGCACCGGGTCCGCGTGCTCGAGAACAACTGGACCCAGGGCAACGCCATCGGCTTCGCGGTGCGCCGCGAACGCGACAAGGTCTACGTGTCGCACGGCGGCAGCTATCCCGGCTACCAGACCAACACGGTGATGCAGCTCGATGGCAAGGTCGGCGTGATCGTGCTGACCAATGCGGACGATGCCAATCCGGGCGCGATTGCGACACAGTTGATGAACACGGTGGGTGAGGCGGTGGCGAAGGCCGCCACTCCCGCGCCAGCCATGACCATGAAGTGGGACCCGTCGTGGTCACGATTCGCCGGGCTCTATCGCGGCCGCGGCGGCGAGTCGCAGGTGATCGAACTCAACCAGCGGCTGGTGATCATCAATCCGAATGCGGCGAACCTCGACAGCCCGATCCGTCTCGAGCCGATTGGCAACGGCCAATTCCGCTACGTGGCGCCCGTCGGCGGCGGACCGGTCGGCGAAATCGTCCGCTTCGTGGAAGAGGGCGGCAAGGTGATCCGGATGTTCACCGGCGACGGCTACGTCGAGCGCGTTCGGTAGTCGCGCTGTAAGCGGAACGGGGGCGCGGATAAAATGGGCGTGTCCATGACGCCCCAGCTTGTCTCGTGTTGTCTTCTGTTCCTGGCCCTGGCGGGTCAACCTTCGGTGGCGGCGGCGCAGGAGCACGTGCATCCTCCTGCGACGCCGGCCGCGCCCTCGGTCCGGCAACCTGCCGCCGGCCCCGTCAACGGCGAACGGCCATCGGTGAGGGCGGTGCTGGCCACCGCGGTCCCGACGATCGACGGCGTGCTGGACGAACCGGTCTGGTCGTCGGCGAATGTCGTTGACCAGTTCGTCCAACAGGAGCCGCGCGAGGGACTGCCGGCGTCCGATCGCACCGAGGTGCGCGTGCTCTACGACAAGGGCCGCCTGTTCATCGGCGTGCGCGCCTACGCGTCGTTGCCGGTCAGCGCCACCGAGATGCGCCGCGACGCCGACCGCCTGTTCGACGAGGACAACTTCCAGATCATCGTTGATACCTTCCGCGACTCGCGCAACGGCTACATGTTCCTGACCACCCCGCTCGGCGCCAAGCTCGAGCAGCAGATCTTCGACGAGGGCGAAGGCGGCGGGCGCGGCACCACCGCCAACATCAATCGCAACTGGGACGGCATCTGGGATGCGGCGGCCAGGATCCTGCCTGACGGCTGGACGGCGGAGATCGCGATCCCGTTCAGCACGGTGCGCTTCGTGCCGAAGGATGCCCAGGTGTGGGGCATCAACTTCCAGCGCCACATCCGCCGCAAGAACGAGACCGTGATGTGGGCGGCGATCCCCAAGGCCTACACGCTGACCAAGGTGAGCCTGGCCGGCGAGTTACAGGGCCTGTCGGGCATCAGCCGCGGGCTCGACCTGCGGCTGAAGCCGTTCTTCGTCGGCGGCGGCCGCAACCTGAAGGCATCGCCGACGCTCTCGACCTTCGATGCCATCCACGACGTGGGCCTCGATGCGCGCTACGGCGTCACGGCCGGCCTGAACATGGACGTCACGCTCAACACCGACTTCGCGCAGGTCGAGGTGGACGAGCAGCAAGTGAACCTGACACGGTTCGGCCTGTTCTACCCGGAAAAGCGCGACTTCTTCCTGGAGAACTCCAACTTTTTCACCATGGGCACGGGGTCGGCCTTCACCTCGGCGCCGGTGCAGACCGACCTGTTCTTCAGCCGGCGCATTGGCCTCTCGGACGCGGGCACGCCTATCCCCATCCTCGGCGGCGTGCGCCTGGCCGGCAAGTCGGGCAAGAACAACATCGGCGTGCTCGACATCCAGACCGACTCGCAGTTCGGCCGGCCGGGCGACAACTTCTTCGTGAGCCGCTACAGCCGCGATGTGTTCCGTCGCTCGCGGGTCGGGGCGCTGTTCATCAACAAGGACACGCTCGAGGGCAGCACCCATTTCAACCGCACCTTCGGCGTCGATGCCGTCCTGGCGCCGAGCGCCAACCTGCAGATCAATTCGTACCTCGCCAAGACCCAGACCCCGGGCAAGAACGGCAACGACCTGGCTTACTACGGGCGCGTCGCCTACCGCGATCCGAAGTGGAACCTGTGGTTGAACTACCTCGATGTGCAGGAGAACTTCAACGCCGAGGCCGGCTTCGTGCAGCGCACCGGCATCCGCACGACCAAGGCCTACTTCGGGCCGACGCCGCGGCCCGCGAAAGGCAGCGTCAAGCTGTTCGAGCCGATGTATGTGCTGACCTACACCACCGACCAGGCCAACCGCATGATCGGCCGGCAGCACCACTACATGCTGGGCACGACGCTGCGAGACGATTCGTTCATCAACGTGATCTTCCAGCAGACGCTGGACGTGCTCGACCAGCCGTTCAGAATCCGGCCGACGGTGGTGATCCCATCCGGGAGCTACCAGATGAACGAGTGGATGTTCACGTTCAACACCAGTCCCGGCAAGCGAATCTACGAACGCCTCACGGTGTCGCCGAGCCAGTTCTACGACGGCACGCGCCTGACCATCACCGCGGCGGCCGGCATTCGCGCCTCAAGCCGTTTCTCAACCGAGCTGCAATACAACCGCAACGACGTGAAGATGCCGTGGGGCAACTTCCTCGTCAACCTGTCGACGCTGCGCGTCGACTACACCTTCTCGCCGCGGATGACCATCCGCAGCCTGACGCAGTACAACACCTCGACCCACGAGATCACCAACAACGTCCGCTTCAACTTCATCTATCGTCCCGGCAGCGACCTCTACGTCGTTTACAACGACCTGTCGCAGACGGGCCTGCCGGCCGACATCTTTGGCAAGCAGGATCGCCAGCTCGTCGTGAAGATGACCTATCTGCTGCAGCGGTAGGAACCGCGGCGGGGGAGGAACGGCGCCGCCCCGTCGCCGACGGGCGCGCCGCCAGCGAGGATCGAGGCCCTGGCGCGCTATGGCCTGGGCGTGCGTGCGGTTACCGCACCGGGAACGAGCTGGTAGCCGAGGTCGGCCATGATGCCCAGGGTGAGGATGTCGATCTTGTTGGTGCCCGAGCCGAAGTCCCGCGGCGTCATCAGCCCGGTCTTGAAGTCGGCGTAGGTGTCCTGGTCGACGTGCGCGATGCTGGAGCCTGGCTCATAGGGATCGGGCGCGTACAACTTCACCATCGGCAGCGGCCGGATCGACCTGGCGCTAGCCTCGACCGCCTTGGGGCCACTGAAGAAGAGATCGTTGCTCGTCAGGTCCACCAGCACCTGCTCGGGACCGTGGTTGGCGACGACATCCGCTCCCGCGGACCCGCGGTTCACGAACACGTCGTAAGGAAACGGAATCGAATTCATCAGCTGGCCGGTTGACACATCAAAGCTGTCAAGGAAGCCAAGTCCGTGGCCGACTTCGTGAATCATCGTATAGACGAAGCTGGCCTTGCCTGGAGCCGCGGCGCCGTCGAGGGCGTAGTCCCAGTCGACCGACTCGTTGACCAGGACCTGGATGTCTGCCCCACCGTTGTTCAGGCTGCGGTTGCGGATCTGCGCGGCGAGGGCACTCGGCACGGCCACGCCATCGAGGTCGAAGAAGTCAATCGGGCCGGCCGAGGCCAGCAAGGTGCTCTCCGGGTCTTCCGGCGTCTCCATCTTGGCGTCGACGATGATCGGCACCGTGCCCTGCAGCACCTTCGACCACGCGGCCACCGAGCCCTGCATCGCGGCCTTCCGTGCGGCGCCCTTGGCCGGGTCGTTGAAGCCGGTACCCTCGGCGTCGGTGTAGATGATGGTAAAAGTCGCGCCGGACGCGGCCTGGATGGTGGCCTGCGGGTAGCTGACCATCAGGGCCCGACTGACCGCGGGCCTGAGCCGGGCGGCCTCGAGCTGCGGCGCCGTCAGGCGCGCGCATTCGATGCCCAGCGTGCCCTCAGCATTGCGCGTGAACGACATGCCGTAGACCGGTACACGGTAGCCGTTGGGCGTGCGCTGAATCCCAAGGCGCTCGGCACCCGCCAGCCCGTCGGACGAAACGGTCCCGAGGAACAGGGCGAGGGCGCCGACGAGGAACGATGTGCGAAGGTGCCGGGTCATGGTCATGGGCCCTGGGGTACGTTGCCGAAAGTGCGCGCCGCTTGGCTATCCAGACGACAAGGACGGACATTATACACACACTCCGCTTCCAGCCCGATTCCGCGAAGCGCGGAGGGTAATATCTGGAGGCATGAGATTCGCACCTATGGCGCTGGCGCTGATGGCGACGGTGGCCACGACCTACGACATCACCGCGCAGCGGCCGGAACTCGCGCCGGCGGTTCGCGCCTACGTCACGGCCGACGCGCCGGTGCTTGCCCTCACCCACGTCCGCGTGATCGACGGCACCGGTGCCGCGCCGCGTGAAGACCAGACGCTGATCCTGCGCGATGGCAACATCGCGGCGATGGGCGACTTCGCGCGCGTGACCGTTCCCGAAGGTGCGACCACCATCGACCTCACCGGCAAGAGCGTGATTCCCGGCCTGGTGATGGTGCACGAGCACCTCTACTACCCTAACGGCCCCGGTGTGTACGGCCAGCTGGGCGAGAGTTTCTCTCGGTTGTACTTGGCGGGCGGCGTGACCACTATGCGCACGGGCGGCAACGTCAACGGCTTCATGGATCTCAACATGGCCAAGCTCGTGGCAACGGGCCAGAAGCCCGGGCCGGCCATCGACGCGACCGCGCCGTACCTGAACGGCCCGAACGCCTTTATCCAGATGCGCACGCTCAAGGGGCCTGAAGACGCGCGCCGGCAGGTCCAGTACTGGTCGGACGAGGGCGCCACGTCGCTCAAGCTCTACATGCAGATCACGCGCGGCGAACTGGCCGCCGCGGTCAACGAGGCACACCGCCGCGGCATCAAGGTCACCGGCCACCTGTGCTCGGTGACCTATGCCGAAGCCGCCGGGCTCGGCATCGACAACCTCGAACACGGGTTCTTCGCGGCCACGGACTTCGTCGCTGACAAGCAGGCGGACACCTGCCCCGGCCAGGGCGTCGGGCAGAAGAGCATCGCCGCCCTCGATGAGAACGGCGCGCCGTTCAAGGCGCTGGTCAAGACCCTGATCGACCACAACGTCGCGCTGACCTCGACGCTGACGGTCTTCGAGACGTTCACCCCGGGCCGGCCCAAGCCACCCGGTCTCGAGGTGCTGACACCCCAACTGCGCGAGCAGTTCGATCAGAACTACGCGCGCACGGTCCAGAACAAGGACTCGGTCTACACGACGCTGTTCCCGAAGGGCATGGCGCTGGAACGCGCCTTCGCCAGGGCGGGCGGCCTGCTGATTGCCGGCACGGATCCCACTGGCGGCGGCGGCGTGATCCCCGGCTTTGCCAACCAGCGGCAGGTCGAGCTGTTCGTCGAGGCGGGCTTCACGCCACTCGAGGCCATCTCGATCTCGACCCTGAACGGCGCGCGCTACCTGGAGCGCGACGCGCGCGTGGGCAGTCTCGCGGTCGGCAAGCAGGCCGACCTCATCGTGATTGACGGCAATCCCGCCGCGACGATCGCCGACATCCGCAAGGTCGAGACGGTCTTCAAGCAAGGCATCGGCTACGACCCGGCCAAGCTGATCGCCTCGGTGACCGGCAAGGCGGGCCTGTGGTGAGGCGACAACCCGCCGCCGCGTCTCCCGTCATTGCCAAGGGGGTCCTGTACCTGCGCGAGTCGCTGTCGAAATGGCGAAGTGGCGACGCCATCCGTGCGCTGCTCGAAGCCGGCGCGCGTGGCTATGAGATCGGCAGTTCGCTGGACGACACGCTCAACTTCCTGAAGAGACCTTCGACGTGGGATCAGGACAAGACGCCAGGCGGCTTCGGCGACCAGCGGCTGGCGCGGGTGCAGCTTGCCAGCGCGCTGGCGGTCGCCGAGCGGCACGGCAAGGCCGCCAGCACCGACCTGGAAGCCGCCGCGAAGCTGCTGGTGGCCGATCAGGCCGCCACCGGATCCTGGGAGCTTGGTGAATCCCAGGGCCTCGGCTCCCCCGCGACCTACGGCGCGATTCTCGCGACCTGGTCGGCGCGCACGTCGCTGATTGCGTCCGGCATGCAGCCCGACAACTTCACGATCGTCCAGGCCGACCGCTGGCTGCGCGGGCTGACGGTCGAGAACGTGTTCGACGCGTCGGCCTTGTTGCTGGCCCTGGATCTGACCGGTGACGTGATGGCCGACGGGCTCCGTCGAACGGCGCTCAGCATCGTGCGAACGGGACAGGCCGAGAGCGGCGGCTGGGGGCCATCCGCAACCGCGCCGCCGCAGGTGTTTGACACTGCCCTGGCGGTGCTGGCCCTGAGCGCGCTCAACGTCGAACCGCGCATCGCGCGTTCGACCTACCGGCCGGAAGAGTTGCTGGCGGCGATTGCGAAGGGCCAGACGTTCATCGAATCGCAGCAGCAGCCCGATGGCAGTTGGCCAGAGACGACGCGGCCGGCCGGCCAGAAGAGCGACATCCAACGCATTTCAACTACGGCATGGGCACTGCTCGCCCTGCTTGCCAAGTAAAGCCGCCGATTAGTAACAGATTAGTCACTGATTCTGGTCAGGCGAGACCCGCCGCGGGTCCGGCATCATCGGCGTCTTAATCGGCGTTTAATCTGTGGCTGTATTGGGTCTCAAATCCCGGTGGGACGCGGTCCATCGATACGGTCCAGTCCGGTGGTCGTGACTACTGCCCCCAAGCGTCCGCGCGAGGCCCGCGGTGGCGTAGTACCATCGGTTCATGGTCGCCCTCCTACTGTTGACCTTGCTTCAGGCGCCGTCGGCGCCCGTTCCAGCCACGCCGGTACCGGCCACGCAGACCGCAAAGCCGAAACCGCGGCCCGCCGGCGGCGCGACCACCAACGCCTTGTTCTTCATCACCGATCCGGGCGGGGCGTCGATCGAAGGCGTCACCGTCACCATTACGGGGCCGGTCGACCGCGAGGCCAAGAGCCCGGGCGGCGGCTTCACGCGCGTGCAGGGCCTGCGGGCCGGGACCTATCGCGTGCGCTTCACGCACGAGCGCTTCATCACGTTCGAGAAGGAGTTCAGCTGGCGCGCCGGCACCGCGACACCGGAACTGTCGATCACGCTGAACCCGGCGCCGGCGCCGCCGCCCCCGCCGCCACCGGCACCGGTCGCGCCGCCGCCCTCGGCCGCGCCCAAGCTGCCGCCGCCGGGCGCGCCCAAGACGGTCGGGTTGCCGGAGTTCATCGAGAAGAATTTCATCAGCGGGCGCGAGCCGCAGAAGGAAAACCTGATCGGGTGCAGCGGTGTCGGCCAGGCGCTGCTCTGGCAGGTGCGCGAGCCCTGGAACAACCGGCAACACGAGTCGGCCGACGGCATGCTTTACGTGATTGGCGGCGAAGGCCGGCTGAAGCTCGGCGACCGTGAGTTCACGGTCTCGGCCGGCGCGTTTGCGGTCGTGCCGCGGGGCACGACCTACAGCCTGTCACGCAGCGGCCGCAACCCCCTGGTGGTGCTGGCCACGCTTGCCGGCGCACCCTGCGCCGTAAACTGACATAATTAGATCGCTTGAAAGCCATGTCAGATGTGAATACCGGTGCGCCTACCGCCGCGCCCGCCGCCGAATCCAGGGACTTCATTCGCGAAATCGTGGCCGCCGACGTGGCGGCCGGCAAGAACGGCGGCAAGGTGGTCACCCGCTTTCCGCCCGAGCCGAACGGCTACCTGCACATTGGCCACGCCAAGGCCATCTGCCTGGACTTCGGGGTCGCCAGCGAGTTCAGCGGCCACTGCAACCTGCGGTTCGACGACACCAACCCCGTCAAGGAAGATGTCGAGTACGTCGACTCGATCAAAGACGATGTCGAGTGGCTGGGGTTTCACTGGCAGGGCCGCGAGTACTACGCGTCGGACTACTACGAACAGTTGTACGGGTTTGCCGTGCTCCTCATCCAGAAGGGCCTGGCCTACGTCGACTCGCTCAGCGCCGACCAGATGCGCGAGTACCGTGGCACGCTGACCGAACCCGGCAAGGACTCCCCGCATCGCACGCGCAGCGTTGACGAGAACCTCGATCTATTCACGCGGATGCGGGCGGCCGAGTTTCCCGATGGCACCCACGTGCTGCGCGCGAAGATCGACATGCGCGCGCCGAACATCACCATGCGCGACCCGGTGCTGTATCGCATCCGGCATGCCGACCATCACCGCACCGGCCGCACGTGGTGCATCTACCCGATGTACGACTTCGCGCACCCGTTGTCGGACGCGCTCGAGGGCATCACCCACTCGTTCTGCACGCTCGAGTACGTCGATCAT
>JBEGVQ010000026.1:0-9513 GCA_041178345.1 Acidobacteriota bacterium
AACCGTGACCGCGGCCGAGGCGTCGGCGCTGGCCAGGGGGTTGATCACCGACGAGAACCGCGTCGTGCTCGGCGTGGCGCCCGAGAAAAAGGACACGCCGCCGCCGTCGTCCGAGATGCTGCGTGCGGCGATTACGCGAGCCGCCGCCGCGCCAGTGGAACCTTGGGCCGATGCCACCTCGGGCCGCGCCCTGGTAGAGAAGGTGCCGCCGGCCGGCACGGTGGCCTCGCGTCGCGAGGTGGCCGAGATTGGCGCCACGGTACTGACCCTGTCGAACGGGGTCGAGGTGTGGCTCAAGCCGACCGCCTTCAAGAACGATCAGGTCGTGTTCACGGCCTACGCGCCCGGGGGCGTGTCGTTGGCGAGTCCCGCCGAGTTCAAGAGCGCGAGCCTGGCCACCGCCGTGGTCGGCATTGGCGGCATGGGCGGGCTGAGCCCGGTGGATCTCAGCAAGATCCTGGCCGGCAAGATTGCCCAGGCCTCGCCGAACGTCGGCGAGTACACCCAGGGGATCGGCGGATCCAGCACGCCGCGCGACCTCGAGACGGCGCTGCAGCTCAACTACCTCGCGCACACCGCGCCCAACCTGACCCCCGAGGTGCTCGACCTGGTCAAGCGCCGCCTCGCGGCCTCGCTCCAGAATCGCGATCAGAATCCTCGCGCGGTTTTCGGCGAAAAGGTCGAACAGGTCAATTCGTCGAATCACTACAGCGCGGCGGCCCTGACCCCGGCCGACGTGCCGCTGCTGAACCTGGACACGATGAAGTCGTTTTACCAGGCGCGATTCGCCAACGCCGCCGACTTCACCTATTTCTTCGTCGGCGCGTTCACCGTCAACGAGATCACCCCGTTGCTCGAGAAATGGGTCGCGACCCTGCCCTCACAGGGCAAGAAGTCGTCCGCGCATCGCGACATGGGCGTCACGTTCCCCATGGGCGTGGTGAAGGAGGAAGTGAAGAAGGGCAAGGAGCCGGCGAGCCAGACCGTGTTGTCATTCTTCGCCGATCCGGGCTTTGACGAGTACGAAATGCACCGCGCCCGCGCCGCCTCGCAGGTCTTGAGCACTCGCCTGCGCGAGATCCTGCGCGAGGAACTGGGCGGTACCTACGGCGTGTCGGTTGGGTTCAACAACTCGCCACCGTTCAAGGGCTACGGGGCCATGGTCATCCAGTTCGGCAGCTCGCCCGAGAACGTCGACAAGCTGGTCGCCGCGTCGCTCAAGGAGATCGAGCGCCTCAAGGCCGAGGGGCCGACCGAAGACGATGTGAACAAGGTGAAGGAAGCCGAGCGGCGCGACCTCGAGACCAATGCCCGGCAGAATGCCTACTGGATGGGTTCCATGCAAACGGTCCACATGTTCGGCTGGGACCCCAGCCGCATCAACAAGCGCCTCGAGCGAACGGAATCACTGACGCCGGAGATCGTGAAGTCGATGTTCCAGAAATACTTTCCGATGGACCGCTACACGCTCGTCACGCTCAAGCCGGAAGCCTGATGCGCGGGCTGGCCGCGCTCGCTCTCGCAGTGATTGGTGGAGGCAGCCCTTCAGGGTTGCCTGCCCGCTCCCGACCGACTCCCGACTCGCGACTCCCGTTGTATAGTCGATAGTTCCTAATGGCACCTCAATTCGTCTACACCATGAAGGGGCTCGGGAAGGTCTATCCTCCCGACGCTCAAGTCCTTAAAGACATCTGGCTGTCGTTCCTGCCTGGCGCCAAGATCGGCGTGCTCGGCCTGAACGGCGCCGGCAAGTCGACGCTGCTCAAGATCATGGCCGGTGTGGAGACCAGCTTCGTCGGCGAAGCGTTCCCCGGCCAGGGCGTGAGCATCGGCTACCTGCCGCAGGAACCCGTGCTCAACCCTGACAAGGACGTGCGCGGCAACGTGGAAGAGGGCGTCGCCGAGATCAAGGCGCTGCTCGACCGCTACGACGCGGTCAACGCCAGGCTTGGCGAAGACATGTCGCCCGAAGAAATGGACAAGGTCATGGACGAGCAGTCGCGGCTGCAGGACCGCATTGATGCGACCAACGCCTGGGACCTCGACTCGCGGCTCGACCTGGCCATGGAAGCGCTGCGCTGTCCGCCGCCCGATGCCAACGTCAGCACGCTGTCGGGCGGCGAACGCCGCCGGGTCGCGCTGTGCCGGCTGCTGCTGCTGTCGCCCGACCTGCTGCTGCTCGACGAACCGACCAACCACCTCGACGCCGAATCGGTGGCGTGGCTCGAGCGGTTCCTCAAGGACTATCCGGGCACCGTGGTCGCGATTACCCACGATCGCTACTTCCTCGACAACGTCGCCGGCTGGATTCTCGAGCTCGATCGCGGCAGCGGCATTCCCTACGAAGGCAACTACACCGGCTGGCTCGAACAGAAGTCGAACCGGTTGCAGGTCGAAGAGAAGACCGAAAGCAAGCGTCAGCGGTCGCTGCAGCGCGAGCTGGACTGGATTCGCATGTCGCCGCGGGCGCGCCAGGCCAAGGGCAAGGCGCGCCTGAACGCCTACGAGGAGTTGCTCGCTGAAGACACCGCCAAGAAGGTGGACGCGGTCGAGATCTACATTCCGCCCGGCCCGCGCCTTGGCGACGTGGTGGTCGAAGCACGAGGTCTCAAGAAGGCGTTCGGCGAGACGGTGTTGTTCGACGACCTGAACTTCACCCTGCCGCCGGCCGGCATTGTCGGCGTGATTGGCCCCAACGGCGCCGGCAAGACGACGACATTCCGCCTGATCACCGGGCAGGAACAGCCTGATGGCGGCACGCTGAAACTGGGGCAGACCGTCCAAGTGGGCTACGTCGACCAGTCGCGCGACGCGCTCGATCCGAACAAGTCGGTCTACGACGAGATCACCGACGGCCTCGACGAGCTCGAGATGGGCAAGAAGACCGTGGCCTCGCGCGCCTACGTGTCGTGGTTCAACTTCAAGGGCGGGCAGCAGCAGCGCAAGGTGGGCACGCTGTCCGGTGGTGAACGCAACCGCGTCCACCTGGCCAAGCTGCTGCGCAAGGGCAGCAACCTGCTGCTGCTGGACGAACCGACCAACGACCTCGACGTCGATACCTTGCGCGCGCTCGAAGAAGCGCTGCTCAACTACGCCGGCTGCGCCGTCGTCATCAGCCACGACCGCTGGTTCCTCGATCGCATTGCCACCCACATCCTGGCCTTCGAGGGCGACAGCCAGGTGGTGTGGTACGAAGGCAACTACCAGGACTACGAGGCCGACCGCAAGCGCCGCCTTGGCGCGCAGGCCGACCAGCCGCACCGCATCAAGTACAGGAAGTTAACGCGAGGTTGAACCTGCCAGAAGGCCGGCACTCCAGTGCCGGCCAACGGCCACCGACAAGGAGACGACGATGAGCGCAGATCACGCCAAGTTCTTCGCGACCACCATCGGCCAGAACCTGCAGGGCGAGTGGATGCACACCTTCAAGGCCATCTCGGCAGTGCCCGACGCCAGGAAGGACTACAAGCCGGAACCGAACTCCCGCTCGGCGTGGGAGCTCGCGCACCACATCGCCATTTGCGACGTCGGCTTCCTGCACGCCGTGGCCGCCAACGACATGAGCGTCTTCCCGGCCAAGTGCAACGCCAAGACGATCCCCGAACTCGCCGACTGGTACAAGCACGAGTTCCCGAAGGCCCTGGAAAAGGTGCTGACGCTTGACGGCCACCACCTGTCGCAGATCGTCGAGGCGTGGGGCATGAAGCTACCGTCCATGTCGTACCTGATGTTCTGCAACAACCACATGATTCACCACCGCGGCCAGCTCACCACCTATCTCCGCCCCATGGGCGGCAAGGTGCCGGCGATCTACGGCGGAAGCTTCGACGAGAAGATGGGCTGACGTGCGGCTTGCGATCATCACGGCGGGAGCGCTGTGGCTGAGCGCCTGCGCCGCGGCTGCGCCCGACACGGTGCTCGTCAACGGCAAGGTCTTCACGTCCAATCCGTCGCAACCCTGGGCCGAGGCGCTCGCCATCCGCGGCGAACGCCTCGTCGAGGTCGGCGATTCCGAGACGATTGGCCGCGCGGCGGGCGGCGCGACCCGCCGCATCGATCTCGCCGGCCGCGTGGTCATCCCCGGTCTCAACGACGCGCACCTGACGCTGGCAGGCGCCACCCCGGCCAGCGTGCGCGTGCTCGGGGCCGAGGCGTTGGCGCAGGGCGTGACGTCACTCCAGGTGTTCTCGCGGGATCCGGTGGCCGGGACCGTGGCGGCGTTCCGTGACGCGCAGCTGCCCATGCGGGTGCGGGTCCTGCGGATGCCGATGCCCGATGGCACCGGCGCCAATCGAGACAGCCGCCCGTTTTTCCCACCGCAACCGACGCCGCGGCTCGACGTTCGCGGAATGGGATTCGCGCTGACCGGGTCCGAGGGTGAGCGCCTGCGCCAGGCCGTGGGCTGGGCGTTCGGCAGCGAGGATCCGCTGGCCGTCACCAGTCTCGACGCCCAGGCGGCGGAGGATTACGTCACCGCGCTCGAGCGCCACGGGGTGGCCGAGGTGTGGACGGCGAAGCGGCCTCGTGTCGAGCAGGCGGTGGCCATGCCGGCCGCATGGTTCGCGCGGCTGCCCAGGCTTGGCGCGGTGGCGGTGCAGGCGCCACGGCCTGGTGCGCCGCTGCGCTCGTTTCTCGAGGCCGGCGTGCCGCTCGGACTGGGGTCGGGCGACGCGTTTCAGGGTTTCGCCCTGATCCGGCTGGCAACCGCGACGGCTCTCGGCGGGGAAGCGCTCACGGTGGAGCAGGCCCTCGTGGCCGCCACCTACGGGTCGGCCGTCAGCCAGTTTCAAGAGACGAACAAGGGCCGGCTGGCCGTCGGCGCCGTCGCCGACCTCGCGGTGCTCGACCGTGATCCGTTTACGGCCGGCGAAGAAGAACTCGGCCGAATCCGGTCGGTGTTGACTATGATCGGTGGACGGCCCGTTTACGATGTTCCCAGACCTTAGAGCGTTTCTCGACCACCTGCGCCGCGACCGCGACCTTGTCGAAATCACCGCGCCGGTTGATCCCAACCAGGAAGCCGCCGAAATCCACCGCCGCGTGATCGCCGCCGGCGGCCCGGCGCTGCTCTTCACCAACATCAAGGGCGCGGCATTCCCCCTCGCCACCAACTTGTTCGGCACACCGCGGCGGGCCGAGCTGGCGTTTGGCAAGCGGCCGCTGGACTTCATCAAGCGGGTGGTGCACCTGGCCGAAACGGTGCTGCCGCCGACACCGGCCAAGCTGTGGGGCGCCCGCGATGTGGGCCTCGAACTGTTGAAGGTCGGGACCAAGCGCCTGGCCACCGGCCCCGTGCGCGAGGTCGTGACGCGCGAGGTGCGGCTCGATCAGCTGCCGGCCATGACCTGCTGGCCCGATGACGGCGGACCATTCGTCACCTTTCCGCTGGTCTACACGCACCATCCCGAGAAGCCCGGTCATAACCTCGGCATGTATCGGATGCAGGTTTACGACCGCACCTCGACCGGCATGCACTGGCAGATTGGCAAGGGCGGCGGGTTTCACTATGGGCGCGCCGAAGCGCGCAACGAAGCGCTGCCGGTCACGGTGTTCCTGGGGGGGCCGCCGGCGCTGATCCTGGCGGCGATCGCGCCCTTGCCCGAGAACCTGCCGGAGCTGATGCTGGCGTCGTTGATTGCCGGCGAGCGGTTACCCCAGGTTGCGGGCCCCAACGGCCATCCTCATCCGCTGGTCGCGAGTGCCGAATTTGCCTTGATGGGGCAGGTGGCCCCGCGCGTGCGCCGGCCTGAAGGCCCGTTCGGCGATCACTACGGTTACTACTCGCTGCAACACGACTACCCGGTGTTCGACGTGACGCAGATCGCGCACCGCAGGGACGCCATCTACCCGGCGACCGTCGTCGGCAAGCCGCGGCAGGAAGACTTCTTTATCGGCGACCTGTTGCAGGACCTGCTGTCGCCGCTGTTCCCGCTGGTCATGCCGGCGGTGGAGCAGCTGTGGTCGTACGGCGAGACCGGCTATCACTCGCTGGCCGGCGCCGTGGTGAAGCAGCGCTACAAGCGCGAAGCCATGGCGAGCGCGTTCCGCATTCTGGGCGAAGGGCAGCTGTCGCTGACCAAGTTCATCCTGCTGACCGATCAGCATGTGGACCTCAGGGACTTCCGTGCCACGCTGGAACACGTGTTGGCGCGCACCGACCCGCGCACCGACCTGTACGTGTTCTCGAACCTGTCGATGGACACGCTCGACTATACCGGCCCGGTCGTCAACGAGGGGTCGAAGGGGGTGTGGCTCGGCCTGGGTGATCCCGTCCGCGATCTGCCGCGGACGTTCGCGCCGCCGGTGCCGCCGCCGTCTGACGTCACCGACGTCCGCGTGTTCTGCGGCGGGTGCCTGGTGGTGGGGACACGGAGCTTTGCGGACGACCCGCAGGCCCCCAGCCGGGTGGCCGCACACCCGGCGTTTGCCGGCTGGCTCCTGGTGATTGTCAGCGACGAGCCCGAGCGCGCCACGCGCAGCGACATCAACTTCCTGTGGACCACGTTCACGCGCTTCGAGCCGGCCGCGGACATCCACTCGGCGGCCCAGCACGTGCTGCGGAACCACATTGCCTACGAACCGCCCGTGGTGATTGACGCGCGCATGAAGCCCTGGTACCCCCGCGAAGTGACCTGCCGCCCGGACGTGGCATCACGGGTCAGTAGCCGGTGGCGCGAGTACTTCCCCGGCGGCCAGGTCGAGATGGGCGACGCCGAACGCGGGCACTTGGACTGAAGAAGTGACAAGTGAGAAGTTTGAGGTTGGAAGTCGCCTTTCTCACTTCAGACCTCTCACTTCTCACTTGAACTATCATCAAGGTGTGAGCGACACGACGACCAACGGCATCCGCGTGCAAGTCACGACGAAGTTTCTTCCTGAACGCAGTTCGGCGAAGGACCACGAGTACTGGTTCGCCTATTTCATTCGGATCTCCAACATCGGAGACGACACCGCGCAGCTGCTGAGCCGCCACTGGGTGATCACCAACACCGATGGCGAAGAGGAGGAAGTGCGCGGGGAGGGTGTCGTCGGCGAGAAGCCGGTGCTGGCGCCGGGCGCCACCTACGACTATAACAGTTTTTGTCACTTGAAGACCGCGGTCGGCACCATGCACGGCAGCTACACCATGGTGAAGGCCGATGGCGATACGTTCGAAGCGCGCATTGCGCCGTTTACGCTCGCCGTGCCGTACGCCCTGAACTAGACCTGTGGAGTCCGGCTCCAGCCGGACAGACAAGCACCCTATGGCCCTTCTCCGATCCGGCGCTCCCAGCATGCGACGAGCCGAACGCTCTGCGACGCGGACGACTGCGGCGTCTGGGGCCGATCCGCGGTCAGCCGCCAAGAAGAAGCTCGACTCAGCCGCGGCGTGGCGCGAGTTCCGCGAACTGGTCTGGGTGCATCGCCGGCGCCTGGCGATCGGGCTGTCGCTGATGATGATCAGCCGCCTGTCGGGGATCGTCCTGCCGGCGCTGTCGAAGTACGTGATTGACGATGTGATTGGCAAGGGCCGGCACGACCTGCTGTTGCCGATTGCCCTGGCGGCCGGTGGCGCCACGGTGGTGCAGGCCATCACCAGTTTCTTCCTCGGGCAAACGCTCGGCGTGGCGGCCCAGCGCGCCATTACCGACATGCGCAAGAAGGTGCAGGCCAAGATCATGCGCCTGCCCGTGCGCTACTTTGACTCGACGCAGAGCGGCGTGCTGCTGTCGCGCATCATGAGCGACGCCGAAGGCATCCGCAACCTGGTCGGCACGGGCCTCGTGCAGCTGGTGGGCGGCGTGCTCACCGCCATGATCAGCCTGGGCGTCCTGCTGTACCTGAACTGGCGCATGACGTTGGTCACGGCGGTCGTCCTGGCGCTGTTTGGCGCCGGCATGGCCACGGCCTTCAAGCGCCTGCGGCCGCTGTTCCGCGAACGCGGCAAGATCCAGGCCGAGGTCACCGGCCGCCTCACCGAAGCGCTCGGCGGCATCCGCATCGTCAAGAGCTACACCGCCGAGAAGCGCGAGGAGATTGTCTTCACGCACGGCGCCCACAAGCTGTTCCGCAACATCGCGCAGTCGATGACCGGGGTGTCGGCGACGACCTCGGGCAGCACCGTGATCATCGGCGTCGTCGGCGTCATCATGATCTGGATGGGCGGCAATGACATCCTGGCCGGCAAGATGACGCTCGGCGACTTCGTCATGTATATCTTCTTCATCGGCCTGCTGGCCGCGCCGATGATCTCGATTGCCTCGATCGGCACGCAGATCACCGAGGCCTTTGCCGGGCTCGATCGCATCCGCGAGATCATGAACATGCAGACCGAGGACGAGGCCGACGCCGGCAAGCCGTCGCTTGGCGCCATCAATGGCGACATTCGCTTCGACCAGGTCTGGTTCGAGTACAACGAGGGCGTGCCGGTCCTGAAGAACGTCTCGTTCCACGCCGCGCCGGGCACGACCACGGCGCTGGTCGGGTCGAGCGGATCGGGCAAGAGCACGCTGATCAGCCTGGTGATGGCGTTCAACCGGCCGCTCAAGGGCACCATTGCGGTGGACGGCCAGAACCTGATGGACATCCCGCTGCGCGACTACCGCGAGCAGCTGGCGTCGGTGCTGCAGGAGAACTTCCTGTTCGACGGGACGATTGCCGCGAACATCGGCTACGCCAAGCCGGGCGCCTCGCTCGACGAGATCAAGGCGGCGGCGCGGCTGGCGCACTGCGAGGAGTTCATCCTCAAGTTTCCCGAGGGCTACGACACGATCGTCGGTGAGCGCGGCATCAAGCTGAGCGGCGGCCAGCGCCAGCGGGTGTCGATCGCCCGCGCCATCCTGGCGTCGCCCAAGGTCCTGATCCTGGACGAAGCCACTTCGAGCCTCGACAGCGAGAGCGAAGAGATGATCCAGGACGGCCTGAAGGCCCTCCGCACCGGCCGCACCACCTTCGTGATCGCCCACCGCTTGTCGACCATCCGCAGCGCCGACCAGATCCTGGTGATGGAGGGCGGCGAGATCGTCGAACGCGGCACCCACGACGAGCTGCTCGTCCGCGACGGCCGCTACCGTCAGCTCTACGACAAGCAGTACAAGCTCGAAACCAACCGCTTCATCAACCCGGGTGAAGACTGGACGCCGGAGGCACCGAAGGCCGTGGTGCCAAAGCCCGCTTCGTCGCCGCTGTAGGGCTCGCGCCTCTCGGCGCTCGTAAGGAAAGGGCGCCTGGTACCGCGCCATCCAGCCGTTTTTCAATTGGAACATTTGCGGCCTTCTGCCAGTATTTTCCTCACTGAGGGACGAACGAAATGTTCAACAATCCGGCTGACATTCTTTCGGTAGTCTTACGCGGCGCCATGGGGCGCTCTGGACGCAAGCGCGCGCGGCGCGCCACCAAGTACATCACCGGCGACGGCGGCTTCCTGACCGCCAGCACGGTGTTGGCGGCGGCGGGCGTGGCCTGGGGCATTTACGACTCGATCAAAGGTGCCAATGTGCCCGGGGGGGCCACGGTGCCCATGGGGGTTGGTGC
>JBEGVQ010000027.1:0-7345 GCA_041178345.1 Acidobacteriota bacterium
TGCTGGCGGCCTGGGGCACGGTGGTGCTGGCCCGCGGTGGGCGATGGCTCGAAGCGGTGATGCTGACGCTGCCGATTGTCTACGTGACCGGTGTGCATCTGCCGTTGTTGTGCGAAGCGCGCCAATCGCTACCGGTGAAGCCGGTCGTGCTGGCGCTGGCGGGCATTGGCGTGAACGCCCTGCGCCGCCGTCCGGCTCACTTGCCCTGAAAACGCAGGTTCATGAACGCCAGCATCTCGGTCTTCCAGGCGCGGCTGTCGGCGCCTTCGGGACGGTTGATGTGGTCGGCGATCTGCATCCCGAGCAGCACGTTGTCGTCCATGCTGTTGTTCAGGAAGAGCCCGTGCCGGCCGAGCGTCAGCAGGTTCGGCACGTCATGCACGCCGTCGAGCACCGGGATCAGGTGTTCCTCGAAGTTCAGCTCGTAGACCGGGTAGGCGGTCGGGATGTCGGTGATGTGATACTCGAGCACTTCCTCGGGAGTCACGTGGTAGCCCATCTTCATCAGGTCGCGGAGTGCGAGTTCGTAGATTTCCTGATCGCTCGCCTGCCACAGCGGCTCGTCCTTCCACAGCGACAACTCGATGCACAGCACCGTCGAGTCGGGCGGCACCATCTCGGGGCTGACGTTCTTCTGCTCCGACAGGCGGTTGACGCGGAACTGTTCGTCGAGCAGGTAGACCCAGTGATAGTCGGTCATCCGCGCGCGCTTGAGGACAATGTAGATCAGCTTCAGGCTGCGGTAGCGCAGCTTGGCAGCATGCGAGACGACCGGCGCGGGCAGAGCCGGCTCCATCATCGACACCAGCGCCGGCAGCGGCAACGTTGACAGCAGGATGTCGCAGTCGATGGTCTTGTCTTGCCCGTCTTCACGGTAGACGACCCGCGCGACCTGCTCTCCTTGACGCTCCAGCCGCACGGCCGGTGCATTGAGCTTGATCACGTTGCCGGCGCCACGCACTTCAGCCGACATACCCTCGTAGAGCAGGCTGATGCCCTGCCGCGGATACATGTACTTCGTGAAGTAGGTCGCCGGATCGGCGTTGATGCCGAGCGTGCGCAGGATGATGTTCTTCAGGTTGAGCTTGGCGACCCGCTGCGCCTGCTTCGACGAAATCTGGCTGGTGGGCAAGCCCCACACGCGCTCTGAGTAGATACCGAAGCAGAGGTCGTACAAAGTGCGCCCGAGGTTGCGCACGCCCCACTCCTCGAACGAGTCTTCCTTCTTCGCCGGCGCGAAGGTCGACTTGAGCGTGGCCACCAGGTAATCGAAGATGATCCGCGCCGACAGGAACGGGCTGACGCCCTTCAACACCTGCAGCATCTCGAGCGGATAGACGTATTCCTTGCCGCGCAGCAGCACGCGCGTGCCGCGCGTCAGGACCAGCGGATCGGGACCGAAGAACTTCTTGATCGACGCCAGCACGCGGCGGCTCTCGTCGGTCTCGCGGACGTGAAAGGTGTGCGGACCGAAGTCCACGGCATACTTGCCGACGTTGATCGTCCGGGCCATGCCGCCCACCGCGTCATCGCGCTCGAGCACGGTCACCGGAAAGCCAAGCTCCGACAGCCGCCACGCCGCCGTAATGCCGGCCGGGCCAGCTCCCAGGATTACCACCCGCTGCTTTCCGCTCATCCTCTCCTCACGTCCGACTGATTGCCGGACAGGAACGCCCGGAGTTGTTGCAAGCCATCTTCAAATGAGACGCGGGGCACGCACCCGTGGGTGTCGCGCATGGCCCGGTCGGCCGAGCGGAACTCAATGTACTCCGCCACCGTGCCTTCGTGCCGCACCGTCACGTCGACGCCGCAGACCCTGGCCATGGCCTGGACGATCTCGTTCACGCTGACCGGCGTACCCGAGGCAAAATCCACTGTCGCCCGGGTTCCCGCCGCCCTGGTCAGTGCCAGGAATCCATCGACCGCATCGTCGACATACATGAAGTCGATCAGGTTCTGGCCGTTGCCACGAATCACGAACTCGCGCTGTCCATCCCGGATCGCCGACAGCCACTTCGTGGTGATCTTGCGCGGCGCCTCGTAGGGGCCATAGGCGCCAAAAAAGCGGACATTGACGTAGCTCGAAACCGTCTGACGACGTTCGGCAAAGAACCGCAGGTACTGTTCCGACGCCAACTTTGAAATCGCGTACGGCAGCAGCGGCGACACCGGTGTCTCCGGGGTCACCGCGCCGGTCAGGCCGTCGTAAACCGCTCCCGACGAAACATAGACCACGTGATCCGACGGGCAGTGTTCGAGCGTCGTCACAAACGCTGCGGTGTTCGAGTCGAGGTCCCAACGCGGCCGCTCGGCCGACGCCGCCGGGTCGCCGTTGGCGGCCAGGTACAGCATGGCGTCCGGACGGCCGATGCGCCCCGCCAACGCCGTCACGCCGGCGGGATCAAGCAGGTCGCACTGCTCCACCCGGACGTTCGCGAGCCCCTGCGCCTTCACGAACGCCTCGAGGCCGGGCGTGCGGTGATACACCGCCACGATCTCCCATTCGCGAGGCGCGCGCAGGAGCACGTTGTGGCCGATGAAGCCGGACGCGCCGGTGAGGAGCAGTCTCAATTACTTCTTGCCGCTGACCGCGTCGTAGTTGGCGCGATACCAGTCAATCGCCTGGGCGACACCCTTCTCGAGAGACACGGTCGGCTTGTAGCCGAGCAATGACATGGCCTTCTCAATCGACGGCACGCGCAGGTCGACTTCCGGGCCGGGATGCGGCTTGAAGACGATCTCCGACTTCGAGTTGGTCAGCCGGATGATCAGGTTGGCGAGTTCGAAGTTGGTCGCCGTGCCCTGGGGGTTGCCGATGTTGAAGGCCTGGCCGATCGCGGCCGGGTTCTCGGCGCAGCGCAGCACGCCGTCGACGAAGTCCGACACGAAGCACCACGAACGAATCTGGGTGCCGTCGTTGTAGAGCGTGATCGGCAGGTTCTTCAACGCCTGCAGGGTGATGCCGCGAATGGCACCGTCCCCAACCTGGCGGGGGCCGTAGACGTTGAACGGCCGGACGATCGACAGCGGGAGGCCGTCTTCGCGGTAATGGGCGTACGACAGGTGTTCCGAAGCCAGCTTGCTGGCGGCATACACCCAGCGGCTCTCGCCGATCGGCCCAATCGGCGTGAAGTCGTCTTCCTTGCCCTTGTGGATGAAGGCGCCGTAGACCTCGCTGGTCGAGAACTCGACGAAGCGCTCGACCCCCGTCGCCAGCGCCGCCTTCACCACCTGGTGCGTGCCCAGCAGGTTGACTTCCATGGTGCGCACGGCGCTGCGATCCACGGTGTAGACGCCGGCAATCGCCGCGCAGTGGATGACAATCTGGCAGCCGTCGATGGCCTTCCGCGTGGCCTCATAGTCGAGCACGTCCCCTTGGATGAAATGCAGGTGCTTGTGCTCGGAGAGGTGCGCGAACTGCAGCGCGTTGCGGTGCAGGTTGTCGTAGACCACGATTTCGTTGTCGTCGACCAGCAGCGACACCAGGTGGGAGCCGATGAAGCCGGCGCCGCCGGTGATGCAGATTCTCTTGTTCTTCAAAGCCATGACAGACGGTCCTCTCGGGGATTGAGACGCGCGGCTATTGCTTGCCGTTGGTCGAACGGGCACGGACGGAAACGGGATTGCGCTTCGGGTCGGGCGACGCGACCGGCTCCTGGCGCAGCGGAAACAGCTTTTCTCGGGGGACGCCGGCATCGAGCAGTTCGTGGAGCTGGCGCCCAGAGCCATCGAGCGTGGCGACGATGACCAGGTCGAACTCGACCGCGCCGTGGTCGGCAATAGGCAGCACCGGCATGCCCAGGAACTCGCGCTGGCCTTCGTCGTCGAACACCGCGACCGGTTCGAGGCCCGATTCCTTCAGTGACAGGTAGGCGAGCTCGGCGGCCTCGCCGCTGCCGCAGATGGCGACTCGCTTGCCCGCGGCCGCGCAGTCCTGCAGCGCCGTGCGCAGGTGCTGCCGCACTTCGCCGTAGAGGTGCAGCGAGTAGTCCATGAACTCGTAGGTCAGCCGCGCCTTCTCGGCAATGCCACGCGGCGTCACCAGGTAGGTGATCCGGTTGGGCTGCACGTTCACGACCTTGATGAAGCCCTTGTGAACCATGCGCTTGAGATACACGTTGGCCAGGCCCAGGGCGATGCCCAGCTTGCTGGCCAGCCCGCGTTGCGTGACGCGCCCATCCTCGTGGACTGCCTCGAGCAGCCGGAGGTCGCGGTGAGTTTCGACGTCCATTGATCTGAGTGCTAAGGTGCCTAAGGTGCCTAGGGTGCCTAGGGTGCCAGGGCGCCAGGGTGCCAGGGTGCCACAGTGCTCAGAGCGCGTTCGGCGGCCGCCCAGTCGTCCATGTCATCAATGCTGATCGACCGCTCGACCGGCATGCGGTAGGCGACCACGTGGTCGCCGTACAGGCTCGGCTCCTCGGCAAAGAGTGTCCCGGTGCGGCACGCGTAGATGGCGCCGTTCATCACCCACGCCTCGGGCAGGTCCTGACGGCGATTGATGCGCTTGCGCACCGGCTCGCCGGTGGCGAACAGCACGGCCCGGCCGGCGGCGTCGAGCCGCAAGGTGCGCATCGGGTGCGCATGCGCCGGCACCTCACTCACGCTTAGCACCGATTCAGCACCAGATGACTCGAGCAGCGCGACCGCCGCGTCAATGTCGCCAGCCGTACGCAGCGGCGAGGTCGGCTGCAGCACCACCACCGCATCGGGCTGGTAGCCGGCCTGGTCGCGCATCCATTCCGCGGCATGCTGAATCACCGGCAGGTGCGGCGTGTGGTCGCGCGATAGTTCGGCGGGGCGGATGAACGGCACCTCGCACCCCAAGCCGCGTCCCGCGGCGGCGATAGCTTCGTCTTCGGTCGAGAGAATCACCCGATCGAGCGAACGGCTGGCCCGCGCCGCCTCGACGGTGTAGGCAAGCAGCGGTTTGCCGGCCAATAATTTCAGATTCTTTCCGGGAACGCCCTTGGACCCGCCGCGCGCCGTGATGATGCCGAGAACTCTCACTCGTTGTGGGGGCAGCCCTTCAGGGTTGCCCACTCTCGAAGAACCGTTTCTGGGTGTAGAGCTTGGCCGAGGCGAGGATATCGACCACGGTGTCGCTGGTGTTGGAACGGTAGTACAGGTTGGAGGACGGATACGGGCCGTGCGCGAGCTGCGCCGCCACGGCAGCGGCGATCTCGGTGGCGTCATAGGCGACGTGCGTCACGTGTTCGCCCGCCAGCCGCCCGTGCTGCCGGCCGCCGATGTTGACCACTGGCGTGCCGAGGTACGAACACTCCTTGATGCCCGCCGACGAGTTGCCAACCAGGCAGGCGGCGTTGGCGAGCAGGGCCACGAACCGATCGGCCGGCACGTTGGTGATGAAGTGCATCCTGGCGGTGAGCTCGGCGTGGCGCTCGCGCATGTGGCGCAGGCTGTCGGCCATCTCGCCGGTGCCCGCATCCGCATTGGGCCAGAACCAGATGGCGGGAAGGTCCAGCGCCGCCATCGCCCGCAACGTTGTTTCCAGGTGCAGCCGGTTGTCGGCCTCGGTGGTGACCGGGTGCTGCACCACCATCAGGAACGGTTGCTCGACATCAATCGCATAGCCGACGCCGAAGCGGTTGACCTCGTCACTGGTAATCGCGGTGTCCACCGCCGCCGCCAGTTCGACGTCGAGCGAACCGGTGTTGAAGACGTACTGGGGATCCTCGCCCATCGCCAGCACGCGGCGCTCGGCATCGGCGTTGGTGACAAAGTGCAGGTGGGCGAGCTTGGTGATGGCGTGGCGCACGCTCTCGTCGATGCTGCCGGTAACGTCGCCGCCCTCGATATGCGCGATGGTGATGTTCAGGTACGCCGCGGCCATGGCAATCGCCAGCTGCTCGAAGCGATCGCCACAAATCACGACCACATCGGGATTGGCGGTGTACAGCTCGTTGGTGAACTCCAGCGCGGTCAGGCAGGCGGTCTTGGCCATGGCCACGTGGTTGCCGCCCTCGATCACGTTGAACAGAGACGAGGCGATATCGAAGCCGCCGGCGGCGATGTCGTCGGCAATGTGCCGGCTGTACTTGTCGAGCAGGATCGATCCGCCCAGCATCAGCTTGAGATCGATGCCCGGGTGCGCCTGCAACTTGCGGAGCAGCATCTGGCTGCGGCCGTAGTAGGCACGGTTGGTGATCGGAAAGCAGACCTTGCGCTTGGTGGCCGTCACAGGCGCTCCGGGTTGTGATTGATCACGACGGTCTTCAACTCCGTGTAAACGTCGAGGGATTCGGTGCCGGGCTCGCGGAAGCCGTTGCCGGAATTCTTGACGCCGCCAAACGGCATGTGCGGACCGGCGCCGAAGGTCGCGCCATTCACCGACACCAGCCCACCCCGGTAGCGGGCGACAAACGCCTGCGCGCGGTGGTGGCTGGCGGTGTGGATCGCGCCGGTCAGGCCGTAGCTTGTGCCATTGGCCAACCGCACCGCGTCGTCGAAGTCGCGGCAGCGATACAGGCACGTGACCGGCCCGAACAGCTCGTGCTGCGACACCTCGTCGCTCATCGCCACGTCTTCCAGGACGGTGGGCGCCATGTAGTAACCCGGCGCCAGGGCGGTGACTGCGCTGCCGCCGGCCAGCAGCATGGCCCCGCGAGACACGGCGCCCGCCACCTGCGCCAGCAGCCGATCCAGGCTGGCGCGAGAAATCACCGGGCCGCACTCATCATCCGGCCCGGAGCCCACGCGCACGCGCGCCACCCGCTCCAGCAGCGTCTTGCGGAACGCGTCGTAGACACGGTCGAACACGATCAGCCGGCTGCCCGACGCGCAGCGCTGCCCCGCATCGACGAATGCCGACGCCACCGCCAGGTCCGCGGCCAACTCCAGATCGGCATCATCACAAACGACGAACGGATTCTTGCCACCAAGCTCGAGGCAGACCTTGGCGAGCACCGCGCGCTCGCTGACCATCTTCTGGATCAGCTTGCCGGTCGCGGACGAGCCGGTGAAGCTGACCACGCCGACGCGGTCGTCCTGGACCAGCGGCGCCCCCGCATCGGGCCCGTAACCCTGCACCGCCGCGTAGATGCCAACCGGCAGGCCCGCGTCCTTGAGAAGACGCCCGAATGCCACCGCGGTGTACGGCGTGAGCTCGTGCGACTTGGCGACAATGGCATTGCCGCAGAGCAAGGCGGGAAAGGCCTTCCAGGCAATGCCGGCCAGGGGGCTGTTGAACGGCATGACCCCCGCGCAAATACCGATCGGCGATCGCACGGTCTGCACCCTGCGATTCAGGATCGGACTCGGCATGGTCTTGCCGTAGAAAAGGCTGCCCACGCCCTCCAAGAACAACCCCAGGTCGGCAGCCCAAGCC
>JBEGVQ010000028.1:0-4807 GCA_041178345.1 Acidobacteriota bacterium
GGGAAGGTACGCGATGTCTATGCGATCGACGACGCCCTGATCCTGGTGGCGACCGACCGTATTTCGGCGTTCGACTACGTGTTGGGGTCGGGCATCCCCGACAAAGGCCGCGTCCTGAACCAGTTGTCGGCGTTCTGGTTCGCGCGCACCGGCCACATCGTGCCCAACCACATGCTCTCGATGGACGTGGCAGCGTACCCGGCCGCGGCGCACAGGTACGCCGCGCAGCTCGAGGGCCGGTCAATGCTCTCGCGGCGGACCAATCCCCTCCCGGTCGAGTGCGTGGCACGCGGCTACCTGTCGGGTTCCGGCTGGAAGGACTACCAGGCCACCGGCGAGGTCTGCGGCATCACGCTCCCGGCGGGCATGCGCGAGTCGGATCGCCTTCCCGAGATCCTGTTCACACCGGCGACCAAGGCCGACTCGGGCCACGACGAAAACATCAGCGAGGAGGCCGCGGCGCGGGTGGTCGGCGCGGAGTTGCTGGCGCGGCTCAAGCAACTGACGCTCGAGCTCTACGCCCACGGCGTGGCGCACGCCGAGTCCAAGGGCATCATCCTGGCCGACACCAAGTTCGAGTTCGGCCTGACCGACAGCGGCGAGCTGCTGCTGATCGACGAGATGATGACGCCCGACTCGTCGCGCTACTGGCCCAAGGACCGGTACGCGCCCGGCGGTCCCCAGCCGAGCTTCGACAAGCAGTACGTGCGCGACTACCTCGAGTCGATCAAGTGGAACAAGCAGCCGCCGGTCCCGTTGCTGCCGGCGGACGTGGTCGCGCGCACCCGCGACAAGTACATGGACGCCTATCGCCGGCTCACCGGGAAAGACCTGGTCCCTGGTGAATAAACTGCTGGATCAACTGGTCACGGAGATGGTGACCCGCGGCGTGCATTACACCGACGCCCAGCGCGAGTTCGAGAAGCGTTTCATCAGCTGCGTGATTGAGCAGCACGACGGCAACCTCTGCAAGGCGGCCGACACGCTGGGCGTTCACCGCAACACGCTGACGCGGAAGACCAAGGACCTGAAGATTCACGTGCGGTCCCTGTAGGCGCGCCGCGTCGCGGCGCGCGGGGCCCGAGCCTTCGGCTCGTCGCAGGGCTCGGCGCTACCGCGCCTCGTGGGGCCCGACGACGCCAGGCGTGCCCGACGAAGGCCCCGCCCCATGCCAGCCCGAGCGTAAGTCAGGGTTGACGCCCTGCCGACGCCTCCGCTATCATTAGCAGTCGTGCACGTCGACTGCTAGCTAACAGGGCGGTCGACTGCCAAAGAACCATCACGCCACATAACCAGCAACGTTAGAGACGGAGAGCAACAACATGGCTTTACGACCGCTCCACGACCGCATCCTCGTGCAGCGCACTGAGGAAGAAGAACAGAAGGTTGGCGGCATCATCATCCCGGACTCGGCCAAGGAAAAGCCGCAGCAGGGCAAGGTGACGGCTGTCGGCGCTGGCAAGGCTGACAAGGACGGCAAGCGCATTGCGCTCGACGTCAAGGAAGGCGACACCATCCTGTTCGGGAAGTACTCAGGCCAGGAAGTGCGTGTCGACGGCGAGGATTACCTCATCATGCGCGAGGACGAAGTCCTGGCGGTGATCGAGGGCGGGAAAAAGAAGTAACGACGGAGATTCATATACATGGCTAAGCAGATTATTTACGGCGAACAGTCCCGCCAGGCGATCCTCCGCGGCGTGAACCAGCTGGCCGACGCGGTCAAGGTCACCCTCGGCCCCAAGGGCCGCAACGTCGTCCTCGACAAGAAGTTCGGCTCCCCCACCATCACCAAGGACGGCGTGACGGTGGCCAAGGAAATCGAGCTGCGCGACCCGCTCGAGAACATGGGCGCCCAGATGGTGCGCGAAGTGGCGAGCAAGACCTCCGACACGGCCGGCGACGGCACGACGACGGCGACGGTGCTGGCCCAGGCGATTTATCGTGAAGGCGCCAAGAACGTGGTGGCCGGCGCCAACCCGATGGAACTGAAGCGCGGCATCGAGAAGGCGGTCGAAGCGATGACCGCCGAGATCAAGAAGATGTCGAAGCCGGTCAAGGGCAACATGATTGCCCAGGTCGGCATGATCTCCGCCAACGGCGACGAGACCATCGGCAAGATCATCGCGGAAGCGATGGAGAAGGTCGGCAAGGACGGCGTCATCACCGTCGAAGAGGCCAAGACCCTCGAGACGACGCTGGACGTGGTCGAAGGCATGCAGTTCGACCGCGGCTACCTGTCGCCCTACTTCGTGACCGACCCCGAACGCATGGAAGTCGTGCTCGAGAACCCCGTCATCCTGATCCACGAAAAGAAGATCAGCTCGATGAAGGACCTGCTCCCCGTGCTCGAGCAGGTGGCCCGTCTCGGCCGCCCGCTGCTGATCATCGCCGAAGACATCGAAGGCGAAGCGCTGGCGACCCTGGTCGTCAACAAGCTGCGTGGCACGCTGCAGGCCGCCGCCGTCAAGGCCCCGGGCTTCGGTGACCGCCGCAAGGCGATGCTCGAAGACATCGCGATCCTCACCGGCGGCAAGGCCCTGACCGAGGACCTCGGCGTCAAGCTCGAGAACATCAAGCTCGAGGACCTCGGCAAGGCCAAGAAGGTCACCATCGACAAGGACAACACGACCATCGTGGAAGGCGCCGGCGAAGGCAAGGCCATCGAAGGCCGCGTCAAGCAGCTGCGCGTCCAGGTCGAAGAGACCTCGTCCGACTACGACCGCGAGAAGCTCCAGGAACGCCTGGCGAAGCTCGTCGGCGGCGTCGCCGTCATCAAGGTCGGTGCCGCCACCGAAACCGAGATGAAGGAAAAGAAGGCCCGCGTCGAAGACGCGATGCACGCCACCAAGGCGGCGGTCGAAGAGGGCATCGTGCCCGGCGGCGGCGTCGCGCTGCTGCGCGCCAGCAAGGCGCTCGACGGCCTCAAGCTCGAGGGTGATCAGAAGATCGGCGTGCAGATTATCCGCCGCGCGATCGAAGAGCCGTGCCGCTGGATCGCCACCAACGCCGGACTCGAGGGCTCGATCATCGTGGCCCAGGTCAAGGACGGCAAGGGCGACGACGGCTTCAACGCCGCGACCGAAGTGTTCGAAGACCTGGTCAAGGCCGGCGTCATCGACCCCGCCAAGGTCGTCCGCAATGCGCTGCAGAACGCTTCGTCCATTGCTTCACTGCTCCTCACCACGGAAGCGCTGATTTGCGACATTCCGGAAGAGAAGAAGGAAGCCCCGGGCGGCGGCGGGATGCCCGGCGGCGGGATGGGCGGGATGTACTAACGCTGATTTCGGGATCTCGCGGTCTCGAGAGTTGGCGATGTTCGGGCCCGGTGGGACTTCCCCACCGGGCCTTTTTCTTTTAGGGCATTACTGCCAGCAACTGCACGCCGGGGTTGTTGCGTTCGCAGTACTCGAGCGCCCACTCCGACTCGAACAGGATCATCGGGCGTCCGTCGCGGTCAGTTGCGCTGCGGGTGCCGGCCGTTGACGCCGACATCGCGGCCACCTTGTCGGCCGGTCCCACCACCCAGCGCGCGGCCTTGTAGGGCAACGAGTCGACGTCGCACATGACGTTGTATTCATTCTCGAGCCGCGCCTTCAGCACTTCGAGCTGCAGCGGGCCGACGGTCCCCAGGATCGGCTCGCGCCGCCCCACCGTCGGATACAGGACCTGCATCAGGCCCTCCTCCTCCAGCTGCCGAATGCCGTCGTCAAACTGCTTGAAGCGCACGTCGCGCAGGCGGGCGATGCCGAAGTGTTCCGCCGGGAAGCGCGGGATGGCCGGATACTTCAGGGCCACGCCGTGGTACAGCGTGTCGCCGATGCCGAACTGGCCAGGATTCACCAGGCCGACGACGTCTCCAGGATAGGCCCGCTCGATGGTTTCACGATTGCCGCCGAAGAAGCGATACGGCCGCGATGCGCGGATCTCCGCGCCCTGGCGCGCGTTGGTGATCACCATGTCCTTCTCGAAGACGCCGGAGCACACGCGCAGAAACGCCACGCGGTCGCGATGGCGGCGGTTCATGTTCGCCTGAATCTTGAAGACAAACCCGCTGAAGTTCGGCGACTCGGGCGCGATCAGGCCCTGGTCGCTGAGGCGCGGCCGCGGCGGCGGCGCCAGTTCCGTCAGCGCTTTCAGGAACGGTTCGAGGCCGAAGTTCGACAACGCGCTGCCGAAGAACACCGGCGTGTGCTTGAAGTCGAGATAGGCCTGGTGGTCGAACGACGTGCCGGCGCCAGTCACCAGCGAGGTTTCATCGATCAGGTGCTGCCACGGCTCCTGCCCCAACAACGCTGCGAGCCGCGGGTCGTGCGCGTTCGACACCTGCACCGGCGCCTCCTGGGCGCGGCCCTTCCGCTCGTAGAAGTGCACGATCGCATGCTCGAGATCGAAGACGCCGCGGAAGCGATCGCCGCTGCCAATGGGCCAGTTCATGGGCACCGCGTGAATGCCCAGCACACGCTCGATTTCGTCAAGCAGGTCGAACGGGTCGCGGCTCGGCTGATCCAGCTTGTTGATGAAGGTCAGCACCGGCAGCTTGCGCAGCTTGCACACCTCGAACAGCTTGCGCGTTTGCGCTTCGATGCCCTTGGCGGCGTCGATCACCATCACGACACCATCGACGGCAAAGAGCGTGCGGTAGGTGTCTTCGCTGAAGTCCTTGTGGCCCGGGGTGTCGAGCAGGGTCAGGTGATGCTCGCCGATGTCGAACTCGACCGCGGCCGACGTCACCGAAATGCCGCGCTCGCGCTCGATGTCCATCCAGTCCGACACCACGTGCCGGTCGGTCTTGCGTCCCCGCACGGCC
>JBEGVQ010000029.1:0-6751 GCA_041178345.1 Acidobacteriota bacterium
TGCCCGACCCGCAGCCGGTTTACAACGGCAATCCTCTTCGCAGCGACGCCGAGGCGCCGCCGCTGTTTGCCCTGAACGCCGCGTTCCAGTTGTGGCGAGTGGCCGCGCCGCTGCCGGTCCACGAAGGGGGTGGCGCCGTGGCCGCCGACCTCGAGCCGTCGCCGGCCGCGTTCACCGCCGTGTTCGATCGGGTGTGGAACACTGTTCGCGCCCTGTACTACTCCGCGCCGCCCGCAGCCGAGCAGTGGGCCGGCCTGCGCGATCAGTTCCGTCCGCGCGCGGTCTCGGCGAAGGCCGAGAGCGATCTCGAGACGGTGATCGACGAGATGGTAGCGGCGCAGCCGCTGATCAAGCCGGTCGTGACCTCGAACGGCGCCGTCGTCGTGTCGGGTCACCCGCTCGCCTCCGAGGCGGGTCGGCTTGCTTTTGAAAAGGGCGGCAACGTCGTGGACGCGATGATCGCGGTGTCGTTCGCGCTCGGCGTGGTCGAGCCCGAAGCGTCGGGCGTCGGCGGCGACGGTTCGGCGGTGCTCTACCTCAAGGGCATGAAGAAGCCGACGGTGATCGAATACAAGGACATGACGCCGATTCGCGCGACGGCCGACAACCCGTTACTGATGCAGGACGGCCGCATCGTCGCCGACGGTCCCGCCGCCGCCAACATTCCCGGCGTGGTGGCCGGACTCGACTACGCCTATCGCCACTACGGCAGCGGCAAGGTGAAGTGGGAGGACCTGGTCGCGCCGGCGATTGCGCTGGCCGACGAGGGGTTCATCCTGGACGAGGGCCTGCCCTCGAGCATTGCCGAAGGCCGCCGCTTCCTCGAGAAGTGGCCCGAAGCCGCGAAGATCTACCTGCCCGGAGGCAAGGTCCCCAAACCCGGCGAGCGGTTCTTCAACAAGGACTACGCCAACACGCTGCGCGCCATCCAGAAGGGTGGCGCCGACGCGTTCTATCGGGGTGAGATCGCGAAGAAGATCGCCGCCGACATGGAAGAGAACGGCGGCATCCTGACCTATGCCGACATGGCGCAGTATCGCGCCATCGAGCGAGCCCCGGTGATGGGCCGCTACCGCGGCCACACGCTGTATGCCGGCGGACCGCCGGTCTCGACCGGCATCCAGCTGTTCGAATCGTTGCACGTGCTGGAGAACTACCAGCCGGCGGCGGGCGCGCGCGCCTCGACCGATCCGGACTACCTGCACTACCTCGTGGAGTCGTGGAAGGTGCGCGATCCGCTGCGGCGCGTGGCCGATCCCGAACGCTGGCCGGTGGACTACGAGGAACACCTCACCGCTGAGCACGCCAAGAAGCTGTTCGCGAAGATTGATGCGAAGAAGGCGTCACGTTACGAGCGCCAGGCGCCCGAGGAAGAGCCGGCGACGCCCGCCGCTCCGGCCCCTCGCATCAGCACGGGAACGACGTCGTTTGCCGTGGCCGATGCGGAGGGCAACATGATTGCCGTCACGCAGACGCTCAGCACCTGGGGCGGCACCTTCTACGTCTCGAAGGGCCTCGGCTTTCTCTACAACAACCACCTGCGTTCGAACCGGCTGACCGCCGGCGCCTACGGCAGCCTCTTGCCGCTGACGCGATCGAGCACGGCCAGCGTGCCGACGCTGGTGTTCGAGCAGAAGGCCAACGGCGAGGAAGTGCCGCGGCTGGCGGTGGGGTGTGCGGGCAATGCGTGGATCCCGGTGTCGGTGTACAACATCATCACCGGCGTAATTGACGGCAAGCTGGGCGCACAGGCGGCGATCGAGGCGCCACGGTTCCTGCCCGGCCGCGACCCGGCGGACCCGCGCGAAAACGGTGGGCGCATCGAGATCGAGGATCGTTTCCCGCGCGGCCTGTTGGGCAACCTGACCGACCGCGGCCACAAGTTCCAGCGGATTGGCCGCAAGGGCGAAGTGCGCTACGGCTACGCCGCGGCCATCACGGTGGACGTCGCCAACAAGACGGTCGAGGGCGGCGCCGAGCCCCGGCGGTCCCACGCCGCCGTGCCGTTTACTCGCGGTGCAACCACCATCGCACAATAATGTGGAGGCAACCCTTTCGGGTTGCCTGGAGCACAAATGGCACTCATTGAACCCGGCAAGAAAGCCCCCGCCTTCTCCCTGCCCGACCAGTCGGGCAAGACGCATTCCCTCGCCGCCTACGCCGGCCAGCCGGTGGTGATTTACTTCTATCCGAAGGACGACACCCCCGGCTGCACCAAGGAATCGTGCGCCTTCCAGGACCACCTGCCGAAGTTCAAGAAGAGCAAGGCCGCCGTGCTCGGCATGAGCATGCTCGACGCGAAGAGCAAGGCGAAGTTCGCGAAGAAGTACGACCTCACGTTCCCGCTGCTGGCCGACGAAGATCACGGCGTCATGGAGAAGTACGGCGTGTGGCAGGAGAAATCGATGTACGGCCGCACGTACATGGGCGTGGCGCGCACGACTTACCTGATTGGTCCCGATGGCAAGGTCGTCAAGCGGTGGGACGGCGTGAAGGTAGACGGCCACGCCGAAGAAGTGCTCGCCGCAGTCCAGGCCCTGTAGTGTCCCAGCCCACTGTCCTCCGGTTGCACGTGGCCGGCATGGACTGCGCTGACGAAGCGGCGCTGATTCGTCGCGCGCTCAATCGTCCCGGCATTGCCGCGCTCAATTTCGACCTGGTCGGCCGCCGCGTCGACGTCACCTACGACCCGTCCATCGTTCCCGCGTCGGCGATCCTGGCCGCGGTGGCCAGCACCGGCCTGACCGCGCACACGCATGACGCCGGCGAGGTGGTCGGCGACGATCACCTGCACCACGATCATCATCACGACACCGCGAAGTGGTGGGCGGCGGCGAGCCTAGCCGCGTTTGTCGCCGGCTGGACGATCGACGGCGTGAACGCCGAGACCTGGGCCGAGGCGCTGTTCGGGCACGGCGAGGACGGCCATGCCCATCACCGCGGCGCCGTCGTGGCCTATGGGGTATCGGCAGTGGCCGGCCTGGGCCCGATGATTCCGCGGGCGGTCGCGTCGTTGCGCTACCTGCACCTCGACATGCACGTGCTGGTGTGCCTGTCGGCGCTCGGGGCGGCGATGATCGGCCAGTGGGCGGAAGCGGCGGCCGTGGCGTTCCTGTTTGCGCTGGCCCACCTGATGGAAGCGTGGAGCATCGACCGCGCCCGTCATGCGGTGGCCGACCTGGTGGGGCACGAGCCGGGCTGGGGCGAGGATCGCGGTCACGAATCGTCAGGCGCCGAGCGGTGGATCGAGAAGTTCGCCGCGGTCTACACGCCGGTCGTGACCTTTGCGGCTCTCGCCGTCGCGCTTGGCCCGCCGCTGGGTGACGGGCGCTGGGAGACCTGGTTCTACCGCGGGCTGATCTTCCTGGTGCTGGCGTGCCCCTGCGCGCTGGTCATTTCAACGCCGGTCACGGTGGTGGCGGCGCTCACCTCGGCCGCCAGGCGGGGCGTGCTGTTCAAGGGCGGCGCGCCGCTCGAGCGCGCGGCCAGCGCGTCGGCGCCCACCGCCGCCGCGTTAGCAGCGGCAAGCGTCATAGTGCAGTGCCGAACCACGGCGACCGTCCCGCTCGACCGGGTGGACGTGGTGCTGACCTGCGATCATCCAGAGGATTTCGAGTTCCTGGTGGGTCATGCCAGGCGGGCCGTCAAGGTGATCCGCCAGAACGTCACGCTCGCGCTGGCGACCAAGGCGGCGTTCCTGATCTCCGCGGTCTTCGGTGCCGCACCGTTGTGGTTGGCCGTGCTCGCCGACACCGGCGCGACCGTCGCGGTGACTCTGAACGGGCTGCGCCTGCTTCGCGCGTCAGGGCCGCCGCCACCGTCGGCGACCTAGTGGTGGAGGAGTCCCGTGAAGTGACAAGAGAACCTGCTTCCCTCTTACGTATTAAGGAACAAGGGGCGCAGGTCCTCTGGTCGGGTTTTAGTGCCGGCCGGGGCCGCGTTGCTTGCGCGGGCCGCCCTGTCGCGACGCCTGCAGCTCCTCGAGCTTTGCCTGCTGTTCCGCGGTCAGCACCTGAAGCGTCTGCATCCGGACCTTCGCGTTGAGAATCGCGGCGTCGGCTTCGGCTGCCGCCACCTCGATGCTCTTGGCGCGCACAGCCGCTTCATCCAACGTGTCGGACTCGATAAGCGCCCGCATGCCCTGGCGCGCGGCGCGCATCTTCTCGCCCACGGCCTTGAACTCGGCCTGGTGCGAGTCGGCAATCGCCTTGACCTGTGCCTTCTGGTCGTCGGTCAGGTCCAGCTGGCGGACACCGGGTCCGTTGCGCATACCCATGGGACCCCTCGGTCCGCCGGGGCCGCCGGGCGCGGCATTCCCGCGGAGCATTTACCCCACGTCTTCGACCGCTTCGACAAGGCTGACCGGTCGCGCTCCCAAGCAGGCTCGGGATTGGGCCTGTCGATCGTGAAGGCGATCATCGAGCGTCACGGCGGCAGCGTCGCCGTCCGCAGCGTCCCGAATGTCGAAACCGTGTTCGAGGTGACGCTGCCTATTTCCCGCGCCTGAGCAGGATCGAGAACAGGCCTTGTAGCAGGTCGGTGTGATCGGCCAGCAGTTCGAACAGTGAATCGCGCTCGAGCTTCAGGGCGGTCACCGTGGACAATACCGTGACGCTCGCGTCGAACCGTGTCCCGCCGAGCGTCTCGTACATCCCGATCACGTCGCCGGCCGTCGCCGTCTCCGACAGGCCGTCGGCGGTGTCCACCCGCAGCGATCCGCCGAGCACGATCAGGATGGCGGCCTCGCCGCCGCGGGTCAGCGCGTCGGTCCCGGTGGCCAACGTGACGGGCCGTGCGATCGCCGACAGCCGCCAGAGCTGCGCCGCCGTCGCGTGCGCCAGCAGCGGGCTCGACTGCAGCAGCAGCAGTCGATCCACCGGCTGCAGTGCCGTCGCGATCCGTTCCTTCAGCCCGGGTGCGACCGCGCCGTGAATCAACGTGTGGCCGACGTCGAGGTGATGGGTGTAAATCATCAGCCGGAAGAGGCCCTCGGCCAGTTCGACGTTCTCCGACAACAGCGCCAGGAACTCGTCGTGGGTCAGCACCAGGCTGATAAGGCGCTCGGCCGCGGTGACGGTCACTGGCATGGGCGAGCCTTCGAGGACCTGTTCCACGGCCAGTGGCGCGGGGGCGGCGATCTCGCTCACGCCGTCCTTGCCGGCGGCCCGCGCCGTTCCGTCGAGCAGGAACTGGACCGTTTGCGGCTGTTCGCCGCGCTGGTACAACGTGCGTCCCGCCTCGAGCCGCGCCTGGCGGCCCAGGCGCGCCAGCCGGAACAAGTCGTTGACCTGCGTGTATTCGAAGAGCGGCAGCCGCCTCAGACGATCGGCGAGCTCAGCCGACGGCAGGGGTTCCTGCCACAGTTCCCGGCGCCGGTCGGCGGGCATGCGGTGCGCCGCCAGCGCCCACGACGCCGCCTCGAACACGTGCTGGTCCGTGACGTCGCGGTGGGCGAGCACGTGTTCCAGGTCGTCGGCGAGCGACCACATGCCGCGCGACTCGACCAGCAGCACGGCCGCCGCCGCGATCGACTCGTCTTCGTCGTGCAGCAGCTGCGCCACGGTGTCTTCCACGTCGCGGACGCGGGTGCGGTAGATGACGTTGCCCTTGCGGATGCGTTCGTCCGCCGGCATGTCCTCGACCAGGATCATCACGCGCCGGCGCACCTCGCCGGCCAGCAGGTTGTCGAGGTACTCGATGCCGCGCGAGCGGACCTTCGGGTCGTCGTCCTCGAGCGAGTGCCGCACGGCGGCAATATCCGACGGCGAATTGAGCAGGCCCAGCAGCTGGAAGGTGCGGCCCAGCCGGCGGTGGTGCTTCTCCCTGAGCGAGCGGGCCAAGAGCGACTCGGTATCGAAGCCCCCGGCCACGAACAGGTTGTGATACAGCGTGAGCGCGCTGTAGGCGAGGCCGGCCTCGGCGTGCAGGTGCCGCGTGATGATGGCCGCATCGAGCGCGAGCTCCGGGCTGGTCCGGCGAATGCGCTCCAGCGCCGACACCGCCTTGAACTTCAGGAACCCGTCGGCATCCTCCAGGGCAGTGAGCAGGGCGGCGACCGACGACGGGAAGGCGAGCTGGCCCAGGGCCGAGGGCACGTGGCGCCGCACCCAGATGTCCTCTTCGCGGTCGAGCATGAAGTAGGCGAGCGGCGCCACTACCGGTTCGCCGTAGCCGACCAGCACCTGGCGGGCCGCCGACTTCAGCCGCCGGTTTCGCAGCAACGACACGAGCGGTGGCACGAACAGGAAGTCCGGCGCGCCGAGCTTGCCCGCGCTCTCGATGGCGGCCAGCGCGACCTCAACGTTCGAGTCGTACATCAGCGGCACCAGCAACGGGCGGAACGCCGGGTTGGCCACGTCGCCCAGGGCTCGCGCCGCCAGCAGCCTGGCCGGCGTCGCCCGCTCGCGCGTGTCGCTCGAGAACCGCCGCAACTGCTCTTCCGCCGCTGCGATGTCGGCCGCCTGCGCGCTCGACGCCAGCGCCGATGCGGCGACAATCGACAGGCCCTGGTCGCGGTCCTTGAGGAACGGCCGCATGACATCGGCGGCTGCCTGGCCATGCAGCGCCGCCAGCGCTCCGACTGCCGCAATCCGCACCGCCGCGTCGGGATCTTTGAGGGCCCGTTCGACCCGCGGCAGCCAGCGGTCGGCGGCCGCCTGGCCCGCCGCTTCGGCCACGCCAAGGGTGCGGGCGCGAATCTCCGCCGACTCGTGCGCCATCAGCAGCGGCGTCACCAGGTGCCGCTTGTCCA
>JBEGVQ010000030.1:0-10419 GCA_041178345.1 Acidobacteriota bacterium
GGGTCGAGGCGCAGCCCGAGGGGCTGCCCAAGCAGGTGGTGATCTCGATGCCGCCGAACCCGAGCCACCTCGAAGCGGTGGACCCGGTGCTGAACGGCATGGCCCGCGCCGCCGCCACCGCGGTGGACCAGCCGGGGCCGGCGCTGGTCGACAAGGGCAAGGTGCTGGCCATCCTGATCCACGGCGACGCGGCCTTCCCGGGACAGGGCGTGGTCGCCGAAACGTTGAACCTGTCGCGGCTCGACGGCTACGACGTCGGCGGCATCATCCACATCATTGCCAACAACCAGGTCGGCTTCACGACCGACCCGGACGAGTCGTTCAGCACCAGCTACGCCAGCGGCCTGGCGCGCGGCTTCAAGATCCCGATCACGCACGTCAACGCCGACGACCCGGTGGCGTGCATCGAGGCGGCGCGGCTGGCGATTGCCTACCGGCAGCGCTTCAAGCTCGATTACCTGATCGACCTGGTCGGCTACCGCCGCTACGGCCACAACGAGGGCGACGAGCCGGCGTTCACGCAACCGGCGGTGTACCAGATCGTCAGCGCCCATCCGGCCGTTCGCGAGATCTACGCGCGCACGCTCGTCGAGGCCGGCACGATCACGCAGGAGCGCGCCGACGAAATGGTGCGCGAGCGCATGGCCGCGCTCGAGCAGGCCTACGCCGCAGTCAAGCCTGAGCAGGACTACGTGCCGCCGGTGCCCGAGGTGCCGCCGAGCGGCGCCGCGACCAGGGTCAGCACGGCCCTGCCGCTGTCGGACCTCGAGGCGCTCAACGCCGAACTGTTGAGGGTGCCCGAGGGCTTCACCGTGCACCGCAAGCTCGAACGCGGCCGCGAACGCCGCCAGGCCATATTCGCGAACGCTGCCGAGCGTTCGATCGACTGGGCCGCCGCCGAAGAACTCGCGCTGGCGTCGATCCTGGCCGACGGCATTGGCGTCCGCTTCACCGGTGAAGATGTCGAACGCGGCACCTTCAGCCACCGCCACGCCGTGTACCACGATTCAGTGACGGGCGACGAGCATGTGCCGCTGCAACGCCTGCGCCAGGCGAAGGCGGCCTTCGAGATCCGCAACAGCCCGCTGTCGGAGTACGCGTGCGTCGGCTTCGAGCTCGGCTACAGCCTGCAGGAGCCCGGGCGGCTGGTGATCTGGGAGGCGCAGTACGGCGACTTCATCAACGGCGCCCAGATTATCCTCGACGAGTACCTGACCTCGACCCGCGCCAAGTGGGGCATGTCCCCGTCGCTGGTGCTGCTGCTGCCCCACGGCTACGAGGGACAGGGACCCGATCACTCGAGCGCCCGGCTCGAGCGGTTCCTGAACGCCGCCGCCGACACCAACATCCGCGTCGTCAACTGCACCACCGCGGCGCAGTACTTCCACGTGCTGCGGCGCCAGGCGCTGCTGCTCGAAACCGATCCGCTGCCGCTCGTCGTGATGACGCCGAAGAGCCTGCTGCGGCACGGCTTCACTGCCTCCACGCCAGCCGAGCTGGCGGAGGGCAGGTTCCAGCGGGTGATCGATGATTCGCTGACCCCCGCACAAGCCGCGAAGGTCCGGCGCCTGGTGCTGTGCAGCGGCAAGGTCGCGGTTGACCTGCTGACCAGCGAACCGCGCAAGGACAACACGACCGTGGCGATTGCCCGCGTCGAGCAGCTCTACCCGTTCCCCGACACGGCGATTCTCGACGTGATGGCGCGCTATCCCAAGCTGCGCGAAGTCTGCTGGGTGCAGGAAGAGCCGGAAAACATGGGCGCGTGGGAGTTCGTGCGCCCCCTGCTCGAGCAGTTGATCGACCAGCGGTGGCCGCTGCGGTACATCGGCCGCGTCCGCAACTCGAGCCCGTCCGAGGGCTCGTCGAGCTGGCATGCGGTCAACCAGCGCGCCATTGTCGAACAGGCCTTCGAAGCGAAGGCCGAAACCAAAGAACTCGATCGCGTTCTGTCCAAGCAGGTCTAGCGAACATGGCAACGAATATTGTGGTTCCGGAACTCGGCGAGTCGGTGGTCGAGGCGCGGGTCGCGAAGTGGCTGAAGCAGGAGGGCGACAGCGTGGTCGCCGGCGATGCGCTGGTGGAACTCGAAACCGAGAAGATCGATCTCGAAGTGAGCGCCGATCGCGCCGGCGTGCTCGGTGCCATCAAGCACCAGGAGGGCGCGGACGTCAAGGTCGGAGAAGTGCTGGCTGTGCTCGAGGAGGCCAGCAGCGCACCAGGAGCGGTGCCTGAGGTGCGTACGGTGCCTGAAGTGCCCAAGGGGAACGTGCCCCAGGTGGCGGGTGCTTCTGTGCCAGACCGGAAAGCCACGCCCGCTGCCAAGAATGCTGCGAAGGTTCACGATGTGAAGCTGGAATCGGTCGAGACCACAGGCGCGCGCGTCACCAAGCAGGATGTGCTGAGAGCCAGCGCACCGGCACCCGCCGCCCCAGCACCCCCGGCACCGACCCCGGCACCGAAGGCACCGTACGCACCCAAGGCACCCGTTGGCGAGCGGAGCGAGTCGCGCGAACGAATGTCCAAGCGACGAGCGACGATCGCGCGGCGGCTGGTCGAAGCACAGCAGACGGCCGCCATGCTCACCACCTTCAACGAGGTGGACATGAGCGCGTTGATGGCGCTGCGCGAGCGGCGCAAGGACGCCTTCACCAAGAAGCACGGCGTCGGCGTCGGCATTGCTTCGTTCTTCGTCCAGGCGGCGATTGGCGCGCTGAAGGCGTTCCCGCAGCTCAACGCCGAGATCCAGGGCGACGAGATCGTCTACAAGCATTACTACGACATCGGCATGGCGGTGGGCGCCGAGGGCGGCCTGGTGGTGCCGGTCCTGCGCGATGCCGACCGGATGGGGTTTGCCGGCATCGAACTGGGGATTCGCGACTTCGCCGCCCGCGCCAAGGACGGCTCGCTGACGCTTGAAGACCTGAAGGGCGGCACGTTCACGATTACCAACGGAGGCGTGTTCGGCTCGCTCATGAGCACGCCGATTCTGAACCCGCCGCAGGTCGGCATCCTGGGCCTCCACAAGATCGCCGACCGCGCCGTGCCGGTGAACGGCCAGGTGGTGATCCGGCCGATGATGTACCTCGCGCTCAGCTACGACCACCGCCTGGTCGATGGCCGCGAAGCGGTGCAGTTCCTGGTCAAGATCAAGGACTACATCGAAGACCCGGCGTGGATGCTGCTCGACGCATAGGCCACCGATTAGCACCGAGCACCGGGTCGTCACCGAGTACGAGAACCTGGCCCTGGGGTGGGCTCACCTACGCCAGGGCGATGGTGGGCAGGCACAGCGCGGCGGCGAGGCGCCGCATGTCTTCGGGCAGCGGTGCGACAATCTCCATCTCGGCCCCGGTCATCGGGTGGCGCAGCAACAGCCGCCACGCATGCAGGGCCTGGCGGGGGAAGGCGTAGGCGATCTCGTCGAGCGGCTCTGGTTCTCCGCCCTTGCGCTTGCGCCCATAAACTGCGTCGCCGACGATGGGCCAGGCGCGCGCCGACAGGTGCACGCGAATCTGGTGGGTGCGGCCGGTGATCAACCGGCACTTCACCAGCGAGAACGCAGGCAACCCTGAAGGGTGGCCTGCA
Source organism: Acidobacteriota bacterium (assembly GCA_041178345.1). Taxonomy (GTDB): domain Bacteria; phylum Acidobacteriota; class Vicinamibacteria; order Vicinamibacterales; family UBA2999; genus 12-FULL-67-14b. The sequence goes on from JBEGVQ010000030.1 coordinate 3,586, forward strand.
CTCACGGAGAGTCGCTGGTAGTTCGTGACCGACGGCTGTCCGCCGCGATCGGTAACCGTAATGCGGCGGCGATCCCACGGGTCGCGGTCGAGGGCCAGGTCAATGGTGCCGCGTTGGGGTGACGGCCGCCCCCAGACAATCGCCGCGTAGTCCTTCTCGATGTGCCGGGCATCCATGGCGCGTTGCAGGGCGGCGTGCACGGCCGGGCGCTTGGCGACCACCACCACCCCCGAGGTGTCCTTGTCCAGGCGCCCCAGCAGTCCGGGCCGCGAACCGTCTGGCCAGGCCCTGGCGCGTTCGAGCACACCGTTCATCAGCGTGCCGCCGGTGTTCTTGTAGGAGGGGTGCACGACCAGGCCAGCCGGCTTGTTGAGCGCCAGCAGGTCGCCATCCTCGTACAACACGTCAAGGTCCATCGCCTGTGCCGCCGGCCTGGTGCGGGGCTGCAGGTGCTCAACCTTGACCCGAACTTCGTCACCGGCCTGCACCCGCCAGGCCGCGCGAGACGGCGGCGTGCCGTTCACCAGCACGTCGCCGGCCTCGATCCACTTCTGGATGCGGTTGCGCGAGATCGCCCCCTCGTCACGCAGGTGGCGAAGCAGCACGCGATCGACCCGGACGCCGTGGTCGCCACGGTCCAGATCGATCGTTCGCCAGGGGAAGGCGGGCACGTCACCAGTGTACTTGCCCGACCGTACAAAAGAATGAGGCCCGGACACCCCTGGTGTGCCCGGGCCTGAACGGCAGGTCGGTTACTGGTCTAGTGCGCGATGGCGGCGGGCTCGAGCGACAGGCGCTGCAGGCGCCAGTCTTCCGAGAGGATGCCCCACAACACCTGGTCGTGATACTCGCCGTGGCGCAGGAACGAGCGGCGCAGCACGCCTTCCTGCACGGCGCCGAGCTTGCGCAGGGCGCCGTTGCCGCGGCCGTTGGCCACCGCCGCGCGCGCTTCGAGGCGGCGCGCGCCGATGACTCCGAACGCGAAGTCGAGAACCAGCCGCGCGCCCTCCACGAAGATCCCAGTGCCCCAGAACTGCGAGCCCAGCGCGAAGCCCCACTCGGCCGTGGCAAACCCCGGTTCGAGCGAGCGCAGCTGGAAGATGCCAATCGCGGTGTCCATGCCGGCGGGCACGACCGCGAAGCAGGCGTAGTTGCCGGCCTGGCGTTCGCGCTGCGCCCACAGGATGAAGCGCTCGAAGCCTTCGACCGTGGTCGGCGGCGGCGAGATGAAGCGCGACACCTCTTCGGTGGTCAGCATCGCCAGCAGCGAGGCCGCATCCTCGAGGCGCAGTTCGCGCAGCGAGAAGCCGGTGCCGGCCATCACCGGCAGGCCCGCTTTCCAGTCACTCGTGGTGACGGTGGTCGTCGTGGTGATGTTCACCATGGTCGTGGTCCGCGTCAGTTCGGGTTGAAATGGCATCTTCTCCATTACAGCCCCCCTTCAATCGCGACCGAACCCGTGGTTGGTGGCTCCGTGACTGGCGGTGGATCGGTGGTGACCGGCTCGGTGACCGGCTCGGTCTCGATGGCCGGCTGCGGTTCGACCATCAACACGGTCTCGTCAGACGGCTGCGGTTCGACCATCAGCACGGTCTCGACCGACGGCTCCGGTTCAACCAGCGGCGTGGTCTCGATGGCCGGCTGCGGTTCAACCGTCGGCGCGGTCATCAGTTCGAACTCGCCGCCGAAGAGGTCTTCGAACACCATCGGGTCAAAGGTGTCGAGATCGGCGGTGTCATCGCCAAAGGTCTCGCCGTCGCCGGCCGAGTTGCCCCAGGTGATGTTCTCGTCGCCGCTGTTGCCCCACACGATGTTCTCGTCAGCGCTGTTGCCCCACACGATGTTGTCGATGCCTTCGGCGTTGCCCCACACGATGTTCTCGTCGTCGGTGTTGCCCCACACGATGTTGTCGCAGTCGGCGCCGGCGCAGTCGTTGCCCCACACGATGTTCTCGTCGCCGCTGTTGCCCCACACGATGTTGTCGCCGTCGGTGTTGCCCCACACGATGTTGTCGTATTCGTCGGACTCGCCCCAGACAATGTTGTTGCCCCAGACGATGTTGTCGCAGCCGTCGGCGCAGTTCTCGCCCCACACGATGTTCGTGCCGGCCGGCGTCAGGGAATCGCCCCAGACAATGTTCTCGTCCCAGGCCGTGCCGCCGGGCGTCAGCACGCCGCCGGTGACGCGACGGTTGCCCCAGAAGATGTGCTTGCTCCACGCCTTCATGCTCGGGTAACGGTCGCCCTTGCCGCCGACCGCGAAGAAGCGCGAGAGACGCACGGCGCCCAGGGTGTTGAGGAAGCCGGCGCCCTGGGTCAGGTAGTTGTAGTCGGTGTCGACCTGCGAGGTGAACTGCAGGACGGCCTTCACCATGTTGGGCGTGAGGCTCGGGTTGGCCTGAATCATCAGCGCCACCGTTCCCGACACGACCGGGGCGGCCATGCTGGTGCCGCTCAGCGTCAGGTAGGGCAGGTAGCTGAGGCCGCTGCGCTTGCCGGCCACCAGGTACGCCGCCTTCGTGCGGTAGAACAGGCTGTTTGGTTCGCTCAGCGAGACCGTGCCGCTGCCGGGCGCGACCAGGTCGGGCTTGGCCGCGAAGTCAATCATCGTCGGCCCGCGCGAGCTGTAGGCCGCGACCGTGTCGTCGCGGCGATCGATGGTGCCCATCGTGCTCGAGGCGCCGACCGTCAGCACCCAGGGCGCGTTGCCCGGCGCGCCGATGGCGCCGTATTGCGGCTGGCCGTTGGCGGCCTTGCCCATGTTGCCGGCGGCGGCGACGACGACGATGCCGGCGTCAACCGCGCGCTTGGCGGCCTGCGTCAGCGGGTCGGTGTGGTAGCTCTCGAACACGCCCGCGCCGAGCGACATGTTGATGACGCGGATGTTGTACTGCGCCCGGTTGGCGACGGCCCAGTCGAGCGCGGCAATAATGTAGCTGATCTTGCCCTTGCCCTCGCCGTCGAGCGCCTTGAGCGAGATGATGCTCGATCCCGGCGCAATCGCCTGGCGCGCGCCGGTCGAGTCGTAGCCGTTGCCGGCGATGATGCCCGAGACGTGCGTGCCGTGACCCCAGTCGTCGTACTTCGAGGTCTGGCCATTCACGAAGTCCACGAACGCGGTGACGCGCTGGCCCTCGCGGTTGGTCACGGTCAGGTCGTCGTGCCAGGGCGTGATGCCCGAGTCGATCACCGCGACGCCGATGCCGGCGCCGGTGTAACCATACTGGGCATGCACGTTCTTGGCGCCGATGGCCGCGGCCGTGCGGGCGAGGAAGGCCTCGGTCTCGCGGTCGCGGTGAATGCGCTTGACCTTCGGATCGTTCGCCAGCCGCTTCAGCAGCGCGTTGGGCATGCGCCCGGCGCGCCCGCGGATGATGCCGAGGCGGCGCCCGCCCTTGCCGCCGGCAGCCGTGATGCGCGACAAGCTATCGGAGTCGTCGTGAAACTCGACAATGACGTCCGAGTCGCCGACTTCGTCGGCCACCTGGTTCAACGCCTCGTCAAGCTTGGCATGCCGGACCTTGACCGGCGTGTTGACCTTGCCGGCGGTCGCCTTGGCAGCGATGGTCTTGCCGTTGCGCCCCTGAGCTTCAGCAGGCACCCACAGCGCCATCACGGCGATCAGGGAGAAGAGGATTGTTCTTCCCCAGGTGAATTTCATCGAGATCATTAATGACGGACGAACGCTCATGGTGCCCCTAAGTGCAATCCAAGTGCCGATTTAAACCAATTTTGACTTTATAAGTGTATTTTGTTCTATCAAGTCTGTTAAATGCGGCACTATTCCCACAATCTGGTGCATCTATACGGCACTAGCTGGACTGCAAGTTTGGCCATATCAAGTGTCGTTCGTGTTCTTTATCAAGAGATTAGACCGCATTTACTGTCGCTATTACCAACGCAATCTGTTCATTAAAAAAGACTTAAGTGATTTAGTCTCAAATAAGAACACTTATTCTCAAAAAGAGACGTTTTTGTGGGGGATATTGGCGTACAAGAAACAGGCCCGGACACCCTTGGAAATGTCCGGGCCTGACGGCTGCAGGGGGGAGCCGTTAGTAACTAGTGGACGACGGGCGCGTGCTGCAGCGAGAGACGCTGCAGGCGCCAATCCTCCGCGAGAATGCCCCACAGGACCTGGTCGTGATGCTGGCCGTGGCGCAGGAACGAGCGGCGCAGCACGCACTCCTGGACGGCGCCAAGCTTGCGCAGCGCGCCGTTGCCGCGGCCGTTGGCCACCGCCGCGCGCGCTTCGAGCCGGCGCACGCCGATGGCGTCGAACGCGAAGTCGACCACCAGCCGGGCGCCCTCGACGAACACGCCGGTGCCCCAATACTGCGAGCCGAGCGCGAAGCCCCACTCGGCCGTGGCGAAGCCGGGTTCGAGCGAGCGCACCTGGAAGATGCCAATCGCGGTGTCCATGCCGGCGGGCACGACCGCGAAGCAGGCATAGTTGCCCGCCTGGCGTTCGCGCTGCGCCCACAGGATGAAGCGCTCGAAGCCCTCGACCGTGGTCGGCGGCGGCGAGATGAAGCGCGAGACCTCTTCGGTCGTCAGCATCGCCAGCAGCGAGGCCGCATCCTCGAGGCGCAGTTCGCGCAGCGAGAAGCCGGTGCCGGCCATCACCGGCAGGCCCGCTTTCCAGTCACTGGTCGTGACCATGGTCTTGGTCGTGGTGGCGTTGACCATGGTCGGGGTCCGCGTCAGCTCAGGTTGGGTGGTAGCAACCATGACTACTTCCCTCCGTTGCTGTTCGCCGGGCTCTTCGCCGAGCAGTTGTTGCCCCACACGATGTTGTCACCATCGTTGAACCCCCACACGACGTTGTCGCTGTTGCCCCACACGACGTTCTCGTCGCTGCTGTTGCCCCACACGATGTTGCCGTCATTCGACTTGGCGGAGGTGCAGTTACCCCACACGATGTTGTCCCAGTCGTTGCCCCAGACGATGTTGTCATCCCAGTTGGCGCGGTTCACGTTGCCCCACACCACGTTCTCGGCCCAGAAGCCCCACACGATGTTCTCGGCCCAGTAGCCCCACACCACGTTGTCGCCCCAGACGATGTTGTTGCCCCAGACGATGTTGTCCCAGTCATTGCCCCAGACGATGTTCTCGTCCCAGCCGTTGCCCCAGACAATGTTGCTGCAGCTTTGGTCGCAGTTGCCCCACACGATGTTGTCGGCCATCGCGTCGTAGCCCCACACGATGTTGTCGTCCCAGCGCGCCATGTGCACGCCAGCCTTGGTCGAGGGCATGTAGCGGTCGCCCCACACGATGTTGCGGCCCCACACGATCCTCTTGCCGTTGGCGTCGCGATTGGACACCGGCAGCACGGCCGTCAGCCAGTTGTCGCCGTGCGGCGCCTGCGGGTTGATGCTCTGCGCCATCTTCACGGCGCCGATCGGGTTGAGCGCACCGGCGCCCTGCGTGAGCACATCCACTTTCGGCAGCACGCGCGCCGTGTACTGCAGCGCCATCTTCACCGTGTTCGAAGAGAGGCGGGGGTTGGCGGTCAGCATCAATGCCGCGGTGCCGGCCACGCGCGGCGAGGCCATGCTGGTGCCGGAGAGCAGGAGATACGAAGCCTGACCGACGTCGTAAATGCCCTTGAAGTGACGCTTGTCGTCCTCGTCGTTGTCGTCGTCGTCGTTGTCGCCGTCGAGCTTGCTGCCCTTCGCCGTCAGCGAGACCACGTTCACGCCCTCGGCGACCAGGTCAGGCTTGGCCAGCAGGTCGAAGCGCGTCGGACCTCGTGAACTGAAGTCGGCGACGCGGTCGTCCGCGAAACCGGCGGTCTTCTTGGTGTCCAGCGCGCCGACGCACACCGCCGATGGCGCGTTGCACGGCACGCCGACGCCACCGTAACCAGGCTGGCTGGTCAGCGGGTTGATGCCCATGTTACCGGCCGCGGTGACCACGACAATGCCCTTGCGGGACAGACGCTCGACCGCCTGCACCAGCGGGTCGGTGGAGGCCGACTCAAACACCGGGTGGCCCAGCGACAGGTTGACCACGCGGATGTTGTATTGGGCGTGATGCTGGGCAATCCACGCGAGCGAATCGAGCACGTCGCTGGTGTTGCCGGAGCAATCGTCGCCGAGCACCCGCAGCACGACGAGATCGACATCAGGGTCGACGCCCTCGACCAACCCGCCCGACTGCCGGCCGTTACCGGCGATGGTGCCGGCGACGTGCGTGCCGTGGCCGCAGCCATCGGTCGCCTTCGGCGAGCCGCTGACAAAGTCCACGTACTTGCGGACGCGCCACGCTGGCAGGTCGGCTTGGGTCTGGAGGCCCGAGTCGACCACCGCGACGGCGAGGGTGCCGAACCTGTGCGAGCGGCGGGGCTTCTGCTTGGAGGTGGCCTTGGTGCTGCGCGCCGGCGCCTTGCTGACGGGCGCCGTGACGGTCCTGGCTGCGGGCTTGCCGTTTTTCTTGACCGCGAATACCGACACGCGGGCGTCAACCGACACCTGCGTGGCGTTTCCCAGTTCGGCCGACAGGGCCGAGGCGCTCGACAGCACGTTGAGGGCGGGACCGCCCTCGCTGTCCATGGTGCGCACCGCGGCGCCGCGATCGAGCAGGCGGTTGAAGGCCGCGTCGCGCTCGGCCGTGGTGTCGAACTGCATGATCACCCGGGACGATTCGCCGGCATTGACCGACCTTCGCACGGATTCGTCGACGTTGTCTGGGCCGGCGGGCGGTTGCGCCGCAGCCGGGACCGTCAACAAGGTGGCGAAAACGGCGGCCAGGATCGCCGTCTGACCCCAGACAGCCTTCTTCCGAATGTTGCAGGTTGATGACTTCATGTCGCCGAACGAGATAGCAATACCCT
>JBEGVQ010000031.1:0-17193 GCA_041178345.1 Acidobacteriota bacterium
TCGGCATTGCCGGCAGCACGGTGGTTGGCGATCACGTGACGTTTGGCGGCCAGGTCGGGGTGGGCGGCCACCTGACGATTGGCGATCGGGTGAAGGCGGTGGGGCAGTCGGGCATCACCAACTCGGTTGAGGCCGATCAGTTTGTCTCCGGCTATCCGGCGATTGCGAACATCGAATGGCGCCGGTCGTCGGTCGTGTTCCGGAAATTGCCCGAGCTGCGGCGCCACGTGAAGGATCTCGAGGCGCGCCTCCGGAAGATTGAAGAGACGGACAACTAATGCGGAAACAGCTGTATCTCCTTCTTGGACTCGTGGCCGTCGGGACTGTTCTCTGGCTGGTCCCGCTGCAGGCCGACGTGCGGCCGCCGAAGCTCGCGTACCAGCGGCTGGTGCTCCCGAACGGCATGGTCGTGGTCATGCACCAGGACAAGTCCACCCCGATTGTGCAGGTCGAGCTGTGGTACCACGTCGGCTCGAAGAACGAGAAGCCGGGCCGTACCGGCTTCGCCCATTTCTTCGAGCACATGATGTTCAAGGGGTCCAGGAACATCGAGCCGGAACAGCACACCTCGATCATCGCGTCGGTGGGCGGCCAGGCCAATGCCTACACCAACGAGGACACCACCGTGTTCTGGCAGACCATCCCGGCCCAGTACCTGCCGCTGGCGCTGTGGATGGAGGCCGACCGCATGGCGAGCCTGCGCATCGACGAGAAGGTGTTCGTGGCCGAGCGCGAGGTGGTGAAGGAAGAACGCCGCATGCGCATCGAGAACCCGCCGTACGGCCTGCTGAATGAGCTCATCAGCTTCCATGCCTTCGACGTCCACCCCTACAAGCACCCGGTCATCGGGAGCATGAACGACCTCAACGCCGCGACCATCGACGAGGTGCGCGACTTTCACAACACCTACTACGTGCCCGACAACGCGACCCTGCTGATCGCCGGCGACTTCGAAACCGAGACCGTGATCTCCCTGGTCAACCAGTACTTCGCCCGCATTCCGAAGTCGGCGACGCCGGTGCCCCGGGACATTCCCAAGGAGCCGCTGCGCACGCAGGAACGGCGGGTCACCCTGGCGCAGCCGTGGCCGTTGCCGGCGGTGGTGATCGCCTACCAGGCGCCGTACAACGGGCATCCCGATTCGTATCCGATGTTCGTGATGTCGAAGACGCTGTCGGACGGGCAGACCTCGCGCATCCACCGCAAGCTGGTCTACGAGACCGGCCTCGCCCTGACCGCGTTTGGCAGCAGCAGCTTCCTCGAAGACCCCGGCATTTTCTACGCGGTGGCGCTCGTCAACCCGGGCAAATCGCCGGATGAAGTGGAGAAGGCGCTGATTGCCGAGTTCGACAAGCTCAAGGCCGACGGCATCTCCGAACGCGAGCTGCAGCGCGCCAAGAACCAGTTTTCACGCGACTACGTCCTGAGCCGGCTGTCGATCAAGGAGAAGGCTTCGCAGATGGGCCACGCCGAGGTGATTCAAAAGGACATGGCCACGGCCGACGGCGAGTTCGACACCTTCCTGAAGGTCTCGACCGCCGACATCAAGCGGGCGGCCCAGCAGTATTTCGTGCCCGAGCGGCGCCTCGTGATGCGCATCCTGCCCAAAGGGGCGGGTGGGGCGGAGGTGGTGAAATGAGACTCAAGGCCATCGCCACGCTCGGCGTGTTCTCGGCCCTCACCGCGATCGTGGCGGCGCAGGCCGTGCCCGGGTCCCGTGAGTTCCGACAGGGCGCCACACAGGGCGCGCGCGTCAATAACTGGCCGCGCGAAGGGCCGCCGCGTCCCTTGCCGGCCCGCCCGGTCGTGTTTCCGCCCTACGAGATCCGCCAGCTCGCCAACGGGCTGCAGGTCGTCCTGGTCAGCCAGAACGAGCAGCCCTCGGTCAGCGTCCGCATGATCATTCGCGCCGGCGCGGCGCAGGACCCCAAGGACAAGCACGGCATGGCGATGCTGACGGCGACCCTGCTCGATCAGGGCGCCGGCAAGCGATCGGCCGAACAGATCGCCGATACCATCGACTTTGTCGGCGGCATCCTCGGCACCGGCGCCGGCAGCGACCTGAGCTTCGTCAACGCGGTGGTGCTGAAGGACAGCTACGACCTGGCGCTCGAGTTGATGGCCGACGTCGTGCAGCGGCCGACCTTCGCCGCCGAAGAGATCGAGCGCCAGCGCCAGCAGGCGCTGTCGGCGCTGAAGGTGTCGGCCGAGGACCCCGAAGCCGTGGCGGGCCGGGTCATCGATCGGCTGATCTACGGGTTCCATCCCTATGGCATGCCCGGCGCCGGCACAGCGGCGTCGCTCGCGTCGCTGACGCGCGCCGATTTCCTGGGCTTCCACGAGAAGTATTTCCTGCCCAACAACGCCCTGCTCGCCGTCGTCGGCGACATCGGCGCGGCCGAGGCGATGGCGGGCATCGAGAAGCACTTCGGCGCGTGGCAGCCGGGCATGGTCCCGGAGCAAACCTCGATTGACCCCCCCCAGCCCACCAAGCGGGTGATCGTGATCGACAAGAAGGACGCGGTGCAGACCGAGATTCGCGTCGGCCACCTCGCCATTCCGCGCAAGCACAACGACTACGAGGCGGTCGACCAGGCGGTCAAGATCCTCGGCGGCGAGGGCGCCAATCGCCTGCAGCAGGTGCTGCGATCGCAGCGGCAGCTGACCTACGGCGCCTCCGCGGACCTCGACAGCTACAAGATGGCCGGCGCGGTCGTCGCGGAAACCGACACGCAGACGCCGAACACGGCCGAAGCCCTGCGGATTGTGGTGGACGAGTTCTCGCGGCTGCAGCGCGAACGGGTCTTCGAACAGGAACTGTCCGGCGCGCAGGACTACATGGTCGGGAGCTTCCCGCTGTCGCTGGAGGTGCCCGATGCCATCGCCACCCAGGTGTTGAACCAGTTGTTCTACGAGTTGCCGGTAGATGACCTGCCGAAGTACCGCGAGCGGGTGCTGCGGGTGACGCCCGACGAGATCCAGCGAGTGGCGCGCTGGTTCATCCGCCCGGCGCAACTGTCGATCGTCTTGGTTGGCAACGCCGATGCCTTCGTGAAGGACTTGAAGGGGGTCGGCTTCGGCGACTTCGAGCGCATTCCGATCGAGAACATCGACCTGCTGTCGGCGGACTTCCAACGACAGACGCCCGCCAGGCCCGAGTGACCCGGCTCATGCTTTCGTGCGGCGAGCCCTCCGGCGATCTCTACGCCGGCGCGCTGGTCGCCGCCCTGCGACGGCACGAGCCCGGCATCGAGGTGTTCGGCCTCGGTGGCGAACGGTTCAAGGCGGCCGGCGGCGAGCTGGTCGCCGACTTTCACGGCCTCTCGGTCACCGGCCTGACCGAAGCTCTCGCCGTCCTCCCGCGCTCGTTCCGGACACTGCGCCTGCTGACCGACGCGGCCCGCACGCGCCGGCCCGATGCGCTGGTGGTCATCGACTATCCCGATTTCAACTTTCACCTGATGCGCGCCGTCAAGCGGCTTGGCGTGCCGGTGATCTATTACATCAGCCCGCAGCTGTGGGCCTGGCGGGCCGGACGCATGAAGACCATGAAGCAATTCGTGGATCGGGTGCTGCCCATCTTTCCGTTCGAGGAAGTGCTTTATCGCGACGCGGGCATGGACGTGCGCTTCGTCGGCCACCCGCTCGTCGACCTGGTCGCGCCGGGGCAATCGCGCGAGCAACTGCTGCGGCGGCTGAACCTCGATCCGGCGAAACCGGTCATGGCCCTGTTGCCGGGCAGCCGCCCGAACGAACTGGAGCGGCTGGCGCCGGTGATGGCGGCAGCCGCTCCGCAGATTGCGGCGCAGGTGCCGGACGTCCAGTTCATCGTCGCCCGCGCGCCGAACCTGCCCGACCGTTTGTTCGAAAGCTTCGGCCTTCCGGGCGTGACCCTGCGCATCGTCGAGGGCCGAACCGACGATGTGCTGCAGGCCGCCGACACGGTCGTGACCGCGTCGGGCACCGCGACCGTGCAGACGGCGCTGCACGGCAAGCCCATGGTGGTGCTGTACAAGCTGTCGCCGCTGACCTATCGGCTCGGCAAGGGCCTGGCGCGCGTCGACATGTACGCCATGGTCAACTTGATCGCCGGTCAGCGTATCGTCCGGGAGTTGATCCAGGACGACTGCACGGCCGAGGCGGTTACCGCCGAAGCCGTGCGCATCGCCACCGATGCGGGCTATCGCGAGAAGATGATCGTGCAGCTGGCTGAGGTGTGCCGCCGGCTCGGCGGTTCGGGGGCCAGCGAGCGCGCCGCCGAAGCCGTGCTCGATGTCGTACACTCGCCGCATGCGTCGTAGCCGCCTGTCTGTGTTTCGTCGATGTCTAATCGGTGGCCTGCTCACCCTTGCGGCAGTGGCGCCGGCAAGGGCCGTGACGGTTGCGCCCCTCAGCTTCGAAGAACTGGTCCGCCAGTCATCTGCCGTCGTCTACGCCCGGGTGATCGCCGTCCAGGGGCAGTGGAGCGACGATCGCCGCCGCATCGACAGCCTGGTCACCGTCGAGGTCATCAAGGGACTGAAGGGACCTGCGACGGCTGAGTTGACGCTGACGGTTCCAGGCGGACAGGTCGGCCGGTACCGCAATGTCATGCCCGGCGCGCCGTCGTTCGCGCGGGGCGACCACGCCGTGCTGTTTCTCACGGCCCGCGGGCCTCGGTTGCCGGTGACGACCGGCTTTACCCAGGGCATTTACCGGGTCGTTCGCGATACGTCAGGGACCGCGCTCGTCACGCCGCCGGCGATCGAGCCGGCCAGAGCGCCGATTGTGCGCGGCGACCGGCGTCGCGCGCCGATTTCACTCGACGCGTTCGAGACCGCCGTGCGGGCGGTACGGGACGCCGTTCGATGAGGCGCGCGATCGGCCTCGTCGTCGCCGCCCTGCTCGTGGCGGGGTCGTCCCTGCCCGTCGGGGCGTATCTGAAGCACGGCACCCCGGTGGACGGCCGCATCATTGACGTCACCTGGCCGGGCCCGGTCCGCTACTTCGTCTCTGAAGCCAACAGCCCGACCGTGTCGGCGGCCGAGCTGCGTGGGGCCCTGGCGCGAGCCACGGCGACCTGGCAGGCCGTGCCGTCGGCCACCGTCCGCTTCGAGTTCCAGGCGATGACGTCGGCGGAGCCGGGGATGGTCGATGGGCGCACGACGGTCGGTTTTCTCGACCTGCCGGAACTCGATCGCGTGCTCGGCGCCACCAGCTTCCTGATCGACGACACCAACGGCGACATTGTCGAGGCCGACATCTTCTTCAACTCCCGGTTTGCGTGGTCGGTCTCCGCAAATGGCACGCCGGGCCGCGTTGACCTGGAATCGGTGGCGCTCCATGAACTCGGCCATCTCCTGGGCCTCAGCCACTCGGCGCTTGGCGAGACCGCATTGACCAGCTCCGGCGGCCGCCGTGTCATCGCTTCTGGTTCGGTGATGTTTCCGATTGCCATGTCGGCGGGCACCATCGCCGATCGCGTGCTGCAGGCCGACGACGTGGCGGGCATTTCGGACCTCTACCCGGCCGCCGGCCAGGTCGAAGCGACCGGTGGCATTACCGGCCGGGTTACGAAGAACGGCCAGGGTCTGCTGGGCGCGCACGTCGTCGCGTTCAATCCAGAGACCGGTGTCAGCGTCGGGAACTTCGCCCTCAACGACCAGGGCGAGTTTGCGATTATCCGGCTGGAGCCCGGGCCTTACATCCTCAGGGTCGAGCCACTGGACGATGCGGAGGTGGACAGCTTTTTTTCGACCGCTATCGATGTGAACTTCCGCGTCGCCTATGCCCCGCGCATGGTCGTGGCGCCCCGCGGCGGGTCGTCGGCGCCCATCGAAATCAAGGTCATCGCGAAATGACGCTGCGTTGGCTGGGGGCGCTGGTGCTCGGGTGCTTGAGTGCTGACGTCGCGTCCGCGCAGGAGGCGCCGGCGTTGCGCGCGCATCGCCTGGTCCTCGAGGGTGGCGTGGTGTGGTCGGGGAGCTACGACGTCGGCGACATCAACGCGCGGTTGCGCAGCAACGCCGTTGGCAGCACCCCGCCGCCGTTCACGTGGTTTTCCGCCAGCTCGCAAGTGGGATCGGTCCCGAGCGTCGCCGCTCGCGTCGGGTTCACCTTGACCCCAACCCTCGCGATCGAGGTCGGCGGGATGTTTGGCAGGCCGCGCGTGGCCGTCACGATTACCGGTGATGCCGAGACCACCCGGCACGACCTCGAGGGCGAGCAGTTGGGCCAGTACTTGCTGGATGGCGCCGTGGTCTGGCACCTGCCCGTGCGCCTGGGACCGCGCGTGCGCCCGTTCGTGGTGGGCGGCGCCGGTTACCTGCGGCAACTGCACGAAGAGCGCACGTTGGTCGAGACGGGGCAGGTCTACTACGCGGGCGTCGGGGCGCGGTACTGGATCCGCGGTGGCTCGGGCACCGCCCGGTCGCTGGGACTGCGTGGCGACCTGCGGGCCAACCTGCGCCGCGGCGGCATTGATTTCGAAGACAAGGCTCGCGTCTATCCGACGCTCGCCGTTCACCTGTTCCTGTCCCTGTAGGTGCGCATGCCCGGACCCGCCGTCCAGTTCGCGGAAGTCTCGGCGAGTCGCGGCGGCCGGCCGGTGCTGCACCACGTGTCGATGACCGTGAATCACGGGCAAACCGTGGCGCTGGTCGGACGCAGCGGCTCGGGCAAGACCACGTTGTTGCGGCTGGTCAACCGGCTGCTGGATCCTGATGCGGGCGACGTGCTGGTCGATGGCAAGAACACGCGGGACTGGGATCCCATCGCGTTGCGGCGTCGCACTGGCTACGTGATCCAGGACGCGGGCCTCTTTCCCCATGTCACCGTCGGCGACAACCTCGCCACCGTGCCGCGGTTGCTGGCATGGCCCGCCACTCGCGTCAGTGTCCGGGTCGATGCGCTACTCAACCTGGTTGGCCTGGAACCGGCGGTATTCCGCGACCGCTGGCCCGACGAGTTATCGGGCGGCCAGCGGCAGCGCGCCGGCCTGGCCCGCGCCCTGGCGGCCGATCCGCCCCTGTTGCTGATGGACGAGCCGTTCGGCGCCCTCGATCCGATCACCAAGGGCGAGCTACACGCCGAGTTTCTTCGCGTGCAGGGGGCATTACACCGGTCGGTGATTCTCGTCACGCACGACATGGCCGAAGCGTGTGCGCTGGCGGATCAGATCGCCGTGCTGCACGACGGCGAATTGATCGCGTGCGACACGCCGGCGAACGTCAGAGCGAGTGACGATCCCAGAGTCCGAGCCTTGATGGGCATTGTCCGCCTAAAGGCGGACGCCTCATGACGGAACTGCTGGCGTTTATCGCATCGCATCGGGCCGAGATGGCCACGCGCCTGGGCGAGCATGTCGTGCTCGTGGCGGCCTCGACGGCGATTGCCGCGGCGGTGGGCATTCCGCTGGGCATCCTGGCGGCACGCCGGCCATCGCTCTCGCGGCCGATCGTCGGCTTGGCCAACCTCGCCCAAACCATTCCGAGTCTCGCGCTGTTTGGCTTCCTGATCCCGCTGCCATTGATCGGCGGTATCGGCACGCGCACGGCGCTGGTCGCACTCACCGTGTACGCCGTATTGCCCATCTTGCGCAGCACGATCACCGGACTCCAGGGCGTGCCGCCCGCCGTCGTCGAATGCGCCGTGGCCATGGGCCTGACGCCTCGCCAGGTGTTGCGCCAGGTGGAATGGCCGCTGGCGCTGCCGTCCATCGTGTCGGGGCTGCGCGTGGCCGTGGTGATCGGCGTGGGCACCGCGACCATCGCATCCGCGATCGGCGCGGGCGGTCTCGGCGATTACATCTTCCGCGGGCTCGCCATGGTCGATGCCACGGTGATCCTCGCGGGTGCGCTGCCGGCCGCGCTGCTGGCGTTGGCCGCCGACGCCGCGCTGGCTGCCGCCGGCCACCTGGCCGATGCGCGCCGCCGCTCCGGTCGTCACGTTGCGGTCCTGGCCGTGGTTGCGCTGCTCGCCGCGGCAGCTGTGTGGTCCGGACGGGCGACGGCGGGCCGTGCCGACCTCGTGGTCGGCTCGAAGAACTTCACCGAACAGGTGGTGTTGGGGGAGTTGCTGGCGCAGGCGCTCGAGCGCCGGGGCCTGACCGTGGACCGGCGCTTGAATCTCGGCGGCACCGCGATCGCGCATGAAGCACTGCTCAGTGGCGGCATCGACGTTTATGTCGAGTACACCGGCACGTCGTTGACGGCGATCTTCAACGAGCCCCCGTCGGCCGACTCCGATGCCGTCTTCCAGACGGTGCGTGAGCGCTACGCGGCGCTCGGCGTGACCTTGATGCCGCGGCTTGGCTTCAACAACACGTTTGCGATACTCGTGCGGAGTGAGGACGCGAAGCGGTTGGGGATGAAGACCGTGAGTGACCTGGCGGGCATGGTCCGCCTAAAGGCGGACGCCACATTGACGAGGGCGGACGCCCCATGGCGCGCCGGGTTTGGCTATGAGTTCCTGGAGCGGCCCGATGGCTTCAAGGGCCTGAGCGCTGCCTACGGCCTCTCCTTCGCGGCGGCGCCGCGGGTGATGGACCTGAACTTGATCTACCGGGCACTGGCCGCCGGCGAAATCGACGTGACGGCGGGAGACGCGACCAGCGGCCTGATCGAGTCCCTGGGCCTAGCGGTCCTCGAGGACGACCGCCGCTACTTTCCGGTGTACGACGCCTCGCCGGTCGCCCGGGCGTCGGTGCTGCTGCAGTATCCGGTTGCGGCCGAGGCCATTCGCAGCCTGGCCGGGCGCATCTCGGCTGCCGACATGCGGCGCCTGAACTTTGCCGTGGACGGCGAGAAGCAGGACCCCGCCGTCGTCGTCCGCGCGTTCCTCGATAGACCTTGATAGAATCGACAGGTTCTACTTCAGGAGCCAGCCGCCATCATGCCCAGCCTCGATAGTTTCAAGACCCGCACCTCGTTGTCCGTCGGCACCGATACGGTCAGCATCTACAGCCTGCCCGCACTCGAGAAGGCCGGGTTCCCGAACGTGGCCCGCCTGCCGTACTCCCTGAAGATCCTGCTCGAGAACCTGCTGCGCCGCGAGGACAACGGGTTTGTGCACACCGCCGACATCAAGGCGCTGGCGTCGTGGGATCCCAGGACGATTGGCGAGAAGGAGATGTCGTTCATGCCGGCCCGTGTGCTGCTGCAGGACTTCACCGGCGTCCCGTGTGTGGTCGACCTGGCAGCCATGCGTGACGGCATTGTCGCGC
Organism: Acidobacteriota bacterium; assembly: GCA_041178345.1. GTDB lineage: Bacteria > Acidobacteriota > Vicinamibacteria > Vicinamibacterales > UBA2999 > 12-FULL-67-14b. The sequence continues at coordinate 9,203 of JBEGVQ010000031.1, forward strand.
TCGGCGGCGATCCGCAGAAAGTGAATCCCCTGCAGCCGGTGGAACTGGTCATCGACCACTCGGTGCAGGTCGATCACTTCGGGACCGCGAACGCCAAGGATCTGAACGCCGACCTCGAGTACCACCGCAACCGCGAACGCTACGTGTTCCTGCGCTGGGGCCAGACCGGCTTTCGCAACTTCCGGGTCGTCCCGCCCGAAACCGGCATTGTCCACCAGGTGAACATCGAGTACCTCGCACGCGTGGTGTGCCGGGATGCCGATGGCACGGCGTATCCGGACACCGTGTTCGGCACCGACTCGCACACCACCATGGTCAACGGCCTGGGCGTGGTGGGCTGGGGCGTGGGTGGCATCGAGGCCGAGGCCGCCATGCTCGGCCAGCCCAGTTCGATGCTCATTCCGGCCGTGCTCGGCTACCGCCTGTCGGGACAGTTGCCCGAGGGCGCGACCGCGACCGACCTGGTGCTGACCATCACCGAGGCGCTGCGCAAGCGCGGCGTGGTCGGCAAGTTCGTCGAGTTCTACGGTCCCGGCCTGGCGCACCTGACCATTGCCGACCGCGTGACGCTGGGCAACATGTGCCCGGAGTACGGCGCGACCGTCGCGATTTTCCCGATTGACGACATGACGCTCGAATACCTGCGGCTGACCGGCCGCGACCAGTCGCAGATCGCGCTGGTCGAGGCCTACGCACGGGCGCAGGGGATGTTCGCGTCGGCCGACTCACCCGACGCCGTATATACCGAGACGATGGAGATGGACCTGGCCAGCGTGGTGCCCAGCCTGGCCGGTCCGCGGCGGCCGCAGGATCGCGTGTCGCTGTCGAACGCCAAGAATTCGTTTGCCGGTTCGCTCGACGAACTGAAGAAGGGCGTGAAAGCGGTGGCCGGATCTGGTGGAGCAGCGGTCGCGACGGCCACGCAGCTCGAACATGGCTCGGTCGTGATCGCCGCCATCACCAGCTGCACCAACACCTCGAACCCGAGCGTGATGATTGGCGCCGGCCTGGTGGCCAAGAAAGCGGTCGAGCACGGCCTGACCCGCAAGCCGTGGGTGAAGACCAGCCTCGCGCCGGGCTCGAAGGTGGTCACCGACTACCTCAAGAAGGCCGGCCTCGATACGTATCTGGACCAGATCGGCTTCAACCTGGTGGGCTACGGCTGCACCACGTGCATTGGCAACAGCGGCCCGCTGCCCGAAGAGGTGTCATCGGAGATTATTGAGCGCGGCCTGGTCGTGGCGTCGGTGTTGAGCGGCAACCGTAACTTCGAAGGCCGCATCCAGCAGGAAGTGCGCGCCAACTACCTGGCGTCGCCGCCGCTGGTCGTCGCCTATGCGCTGGCCGGGTCGATGAACATCGACATCACCACCGAACCGCTGGGCACCGGCAAGGACGGCAAGCCGGTTTACCTGAAGGACGTGTGGCCGACTGAAAAAGAGATCCAGGCGGCCATGCTGCACAGCGTGACGTCGGAGGCCTATCGCCAGCAGTACGCCAACGTGTTCGAAGGCCAGGAGCGCTGGAAGAACCTGCCGGTGCCGACCGGCGACCGGTTCGCCTGGGAAGCCGACTCCACCTACATCCGCAAGCCGCCGTTCCTCGAGAACCTGTCGATGACACCGGCGCCGCTGACCGACCTCACGGGCGCGCGGGCGCTCGCGGTGCTGGGCGACAGCATCACCACCGACCACATCTCGCCGGCCGGCAGCATCAAGGCCAATAGCCCCGCCGGCAAGTATCTGGTCGAGCACGGCGTGGCGCCGGTGGACTTCAACTCCTATGGCGCCCGCCGCGGCAACCACGAGGTGATGATGCGCGGCACGTTCGCTAACACGCGCATCAAGAACCAGATGGTGCCGGGCATCGAGGGCGGCGTGACGGTCTACTTGCCGGGTGGCGACGTCATGCCCATCTACGACGCCGCAATGAAGTACCAGGCGGCCGGCGTGCCGCTGGTCGTGATTGCGGGCAAGGAGTACGGTTCGGGGTCGTCGCGCGACTGGGCGGCCAAGGGGACCATGCTGCTCGGCGTGAAGACGGTGATTGCGGAAAGCTACGAGCGCATCCACCGCAGCAACCTGGTGAACATGGGCGTGCTGCCGCTGCAGTTCACCGAAGGCGCGAACGCGGCCAGCGTCGGATTGACCGGCCGCGAGACGTTCGCGCTGGCCGGCGCCGGTGCGGCCCTGAAGCCGCGCGCGGTGGTCACGGTGACCGCGACCGCGGAGGACGGTTCGACGAAGACGTTCACGGCCGTGGCCCGGATCGATACGCCGGAAGAACTGGTCGCGTTCTCGCATGGCGGCATCCTGCCGTATGTGCTGCGCCAGCTGGTTCGAAGCTCGAAGTGATGTGCTGACCGCCGCGTCGATCAAGCAACAGGCGCTCACCCTCGGATTTGAAGTCTGCGGGGTGGCGCCTGCCACGGCGCTCCCTGAACTCCAGTTCCTGCCTGAATGGCTCGCCCGCGGCTATGCGGGCGACATGATCTATCTCCATAAGTCCGCCCACGCCCGGGCTGATATCCGGAATGTTCTGCCCTCGGCACGCTCGGTCATCGTCGCGGGAGCGATCTACAACACTGATCAGGGATCGGGGATCAGGGATCACGGATCAGGGACTGTCCAGATTGCGCGCTACGCGCGGGGGCAGGACTATCACCTCGTCCTCGCTGAACGGCTGGAGCGGCTCGTGGCGTGGATGCGCGAGCAGGCGACCGACGTGTTCGAGACGGCGATCTTTGTCGACAAGCACCACGTGCAGGAGCGCGTCTACGCGCAGCATGCCGGGATTGGCTGGATCGGCAAGAACAGTTGCGTGATCAATCCTGAGCTTGGGTCGTACCTGTTCCTGTGCGGCATTGCGACCAGCATGGCCCTCGAAGTGGACCGGCCCGCGACCGATCAATGCGGTGCCTGCACGCTGTGCATTGATTCGTGTCCCACCGGCGCCATCGTTGACGCGCACGTGGTTGACGCCACCAGGTGCATCTCGTATCTGACCATTGAGGTGGACGGAGCCATCCCGGAGCCGCAGCGTCCCTGGCTGGGCAACCACGCCTACGGTTGCGACATTTGCCAGGAGGTGTGCCCGTATAACCTGGCCCCGGTGGTGACCGCGGATCCGGCGTGGACGGCGTCCCCGCGCGACGGCGCCTCGGCCGCGGAACTGTGGCAGCGCACCGACCGGGAACTGCATGAATTCGTGAAGGGCAGCGCGATGACGCACCTGCCGTTGTCGGGACTGCGCCGCAACCTGGCCATCGTGATTGGCAATGCCGGCGACGCGGCGCTGGCGCCGGTGCTCGACCGGCCTGGCCACGGGGTGAAGAACTCGGCGCACAGCGCGCACACGCCGGTGGTCGAGGAGGCGGTGGCGTGGGCGAGGGGACGATTGAAGTAGTATCGATCCATGGCGACCGCCTCTCTCGCCCCGGTCCTGCTGGTGTCGATGCCTCAGCTGACCGACCCCAACTTCTCGAAGACGGTCATCCTGCTGGCAGAGTACGGCGCCGATGGCGCCTTCGGCCTGGTGCTGAACCGCCGGATGCCGGAACCCGCGCAAGCGGTCGTGACGGCCGACGAGCCGCTCGAGATCCATCCGAAGATGCACCTGTTCACCGGCGGCCCGGTGGAGCCGACCCGCGCGTGGATCCTGACCGCCAAGCCCGAGCTCGACCCGGAAGCGCTCGAAGTGCAGTCGGGCGTCTATCTGTCGGCCTCGCCAACGCTGGTGAGGCAGACGCTCGAGGCGTCGCCCGAACCCGGGGTCCGGATGATCGTCGGCTATGCCGGCTGGGGCGCGGGGCAGCTTGATGGCGAACTCGCCGAGTCATCCTGGCTGCTGGCGCCGGTCGAGTCGGATCTGATCTTCTCGACGCCGGTCGACCAGATGTGGGAGACGGCCATCAGGCGGCTGGGTGCCGAGCCCTCCATGTTGCAGGGCTCGTCGGGCGTTCACTAGCCGGGACTGACGGGGCCGGCACTACTTGACGGGGCGACACTTCTTGACGGAACGCCACACATTGCTTGCCCACCGTCGCGCTTGGCGCGACGGTGGGACGGGGAGAGCATCATGGGACGGGTCATCATGGCGGTAGCATCGGCTTCACTCGTACTCGCACTGGCGGGCTGTCGCGCGCAGGCGCCGACCTCGCCGCCCGCTGCGGCGACGCCGGCCACGGCTGCCGGCCAGGCGGTCTCGGACCTGCAGCAGAAGACCGCGCGGTTTGCCGTCACGGACCTGAGCGCCGACATCTCGGCGTTGCCCGCCAACGAGCGCGAGGCGCTGGCCCACATGGTGCGCGCTGCACAGGTAATGGACGCGCTCTTCCTCGAGCAGGTCTGGTCAGGCAACGAAACCATGTTCCAGGCGCTCGTGAAAGACGAGACGCCGCTCGGCAAGTCGCGGCTGCACGCGTTTCTCGTGAACAAGGGGCCGTGGTCGCGTCTCGATCACAACGAGCCGTTCATGCCCGGCGCGCCGGAGAAGCCCGCGTCGGCGAACTTCTATCCCGTGGGTGCGACCAAGGCAGAGGTGGAGCAGTGGATCGCCGGTCTCAGCCCGGCCGAGAAGACCGTGGCCACTGGATTCTTCACGACGATTCGTCGCAATCCTGACGGCCGGCTAATCGCCGTGCCCTACAGCACGGAGTATCAGGGCGAACTGGCCATCGCCGCGCAGCACCTGCGCGCCGCAGCAGCGGCCACGGCGCAGCCCACGCTCAAGGCCTACCTCGAGTCACGGGCAGCCGCGTTTGTCTCCAACGATTACTACGACAGCGACGTGAAGTGGATGGAGCTCGACGCCACCATCGAGCCGACCATCGGGCCGTACGAGGTCTACGAAGACGAGTGGTTCAACTACAAGGCGGCGTTCGAAGCCTTCATCACGGTGAAGGACCGCACCGAGTCGGACAAGCTGCAGAAATTCGCCGGCTCGTTGCAGGAGATCGAGAACGCCCTGCCCATCGACGCGAAGTACCGCAATCCGAAGCTGGGTGCGCTGGCGCCAATCGCCGTCGTCAACACCGTGTTCTCGGCGGGGGATGCCAATCGCGGCGTCCAGACCGCCGCGTTCAACCTGCCGAACGACGAGCGGGTCATCCGCGAGAAGGGCAGCAAGCGGGTGATGCTGAAGAACAATCAGCAGGCCAAGTTCGACAAGGTGCTCACGCCGATCTCGAAAGTGGCGCTGGCCGCCGCCGACCAGGGGAACATCGCGTTCGAAGCCTTCTTCACGCACATCCTGATGCACGAGCTGATGCACGGCCTGGGCCCGCACGACATCAGCGTCGGCGGCCGCACCACCACCGTGCGGCAGGAGCTGAAGGAAACCTACAGCGCCATCGAGGAGGCCAAGGCCGATATCTCGGGCCTGTTCGCGCTGCAGTTCCTGATCGACAAGGGCCAGCTCGACAAGGGCCTCGAAAAGACGATGTACACGACGTTCCTGGCGTCGGCGTTCCGCTCGCTGCGGTTCGGCATCAACGAAGCGCATGGCCGCGGCCAGGCGATCCAGTTGAACTACCTACTCGACAAGGGGGGCTTCACGGTCAATGCCGATGGCACGTTCGCGGTCGACACCGCGAAGATCCGCGACGCGGTCACCGCGCTCACCGGCGAGATCATGACGCTACAGGCCGAAGGCAGCTACGCCAAGGCCAAGGCGATCATCGACACGCTCGGCGTGCTGCGGCCGCCGACGAAGGCGGTGCTCGACAAGCTGACGGCGGTGCCGGTCGATATCGAACCCCGGTTCGTCACGGCTCTCGACTTACTGAAGTAGCCTCCGGCTGTGGCCGGAGCCCAGCGTGAGAGTCGAGTCCGCCTCTAGGCGGACTGACCGCTCACCGCAGGTGCCGGTAGACCAGTTCCAGCAGCTCGTCGTAGGTCGCATCCGCTGCTTTCGGTCCCTGCTTGATGGCCGAAGCCACGCAGTGCTTCAGGTGATTGCGAAGCAACTGCCGTCCCACCGCGCGCAGCGCCTCTTGGGCTGAGGCAATCTGCGTGATGATGTCGGGGCAGTAGCGGTCCTCTTCCACCATCTTGTGGATGCCGCGGACCTGTCCCTCGATGCGGCGCAGGCGCTTCAGGTTTGCGTCCTTCACCTCGGGAGCCACGTCCACCGCATGCTCATGTGTGTGCTTCACGACAGGGCCACTCCTCGAAGACGAAGGCTGTTGGAGACGACGCTCACCGAGCTGAAAGCCATGGCCGCGCTCGCCAGGATCGGGCTCAGCAGGATGCCGAAGACGGGAAACAGCACGCCGGCCGCGATCGGGATGCCAACCACGTTGTAGACGAACGCCCAGAACAGGTTCTGCTTCATCGTCCGCATGGTCTTGCGGGCGAGGACGATCGCCTGGGTCACGCTGTCGAGGTCGCTGCGCATCAGCGTGACCGACGCGGCCTCGCCGGCAATGTCGGTACCCGAGGCCATGGCCATGCCGATGTCGGCCTGCGCCAGCGCCGGCGCGTCGTTGAGGCCGTCGCCCACCATTGCCACGACGTGGCCGTCGGCCTGCAGACTCTTGATAGCCGCAATCTTGCCGTCGGGCAGGACTTCGGCGATGACTTCACCGACGCCGGCCTGTTTCGCCACCGCCTCCGCCGTCGCTTTCCGGTCGCCGGTGAGCATGACCGTCCGCAGCCCGTGCCGGCCCAGCGCCGCGACCACGTCCCTGGCGTTGGCGCGCATGGTATCGGCGATCGCGAACGCCGCGACCGCCTGGCCGTCGATCGCGACATACACAACGGTGTTGGCGTTAGCCGCCCACTCGCGCGCCTTCGCCTCGAGCGGCGTCACGTCCACGCCAGATTCGCGCAGCAGGCCCTCGGTGCCGGCGATCACATTCCGGCCATCGACCAGGCCGCTAACACCCTTGCCCGGCCGCGCGCTCACGTTGTCCACTGCCGGCCGAGGAGCGCGGTCGTCACCGGCTGCGGCGACCACCGCCTTCGCCAGCGGATGCTCGGAGCGGCGCTCGAGCGCCGCGGCGAGCCGCAGCACCGTGGCCCGGTCCTGTCCTGGTGCGATCAGCATGTCGGTGACGCGCGGGGTGCCTTCCGTGAGCGTCCCGGTCTTGTCGAACACGATGGTGTCAACCGCCGCCAGGCGCTCGAGCGGCTCGCCGCCCTTGATCAGGATGCCGGCCGCCGCGCCGCGCCCGCTGGCCACCATCACGGCGGTCGGGACGGCCAGCCCCATGGCGCACGGGCACGCGATGATCAGCACCGCGACCGCCGCGGTGATCGCCGAGGCGAACGACGGCGTCCCTGGCAGCACCATCCACGCCGCGAAAGCCGCGATCGCAATTGAGATCACGACCGGCACGAACACCGCCGAAATACGATCGGCCAGCCGCTGGATCGGCGCCTGCGAGCCTTGCGCCTCCTTCATCAACGTGACGATGCGGGCCAGGACGCTGCCGGTGCCCACGGCGGTCGCCCGCACTTCGAGTGCGGCGGTGCTGTTGACCGTGGCGCCAATCACGCGGTCGCCGGTGGCCTTCTCGACCGGCATCGACTCTCCGGTCAGCATGGATTCATCGACCGCGCCGCTGCCGCTGGTGATCTCGCCGTCGACCGGGAAGCGCTCGCCCGGCCGGACCAGGACGATGTCGCCGGCGCGGACCTCGGCGATCGGGATGTCCTGTTCCCGCCCGTTACGCCGCACGCGCGCGCTCGACGGCTGCAGCTTCGCCAGCTGCCGCAGCGCCCGGGTGGTCTGGGTCTTGGCCCGCGCCTCCATGGCGTTGCCGAGCAACACCAGCGCGATGATGATGATCACCGCTTCGTAGTAGACGTCGGACCTGGCGCCGTCGGCGACGAACCACGACGGCACCAGCGTGGCGGCGAGCGAGTAGACAAACGCTGATCCGGTGCCGACCGCGATCAGCGTGCTCATGTCGGCCGTGCCGTGCTTCAAGCCGGACCAGGCGCGCGTGTAGAAGTGGCGGCCGGCCCACGTCATGACGAAAATCGTCG
>JBEGVQ010000032.1:0-9965 GCA_041178345.1 Acidobacteriota bacterium
GAGCCCGAGGACCGGACGCCCCGCCAATTCGAACGAGCGGAGCGAAGTGAGCGCCTGGCCGAACAAGCGCTGGCCCGCCGAGCGGTTTGGCGCGCTGGCCGCGCAGTTGCGCGCGCGCACCGGCCTGCCATCGCTGGTGACCTGGGGACCCAACGAACGCGAGCTGGCCGACCACGTGATTGCCGCGTCAAGCGGTGCAGCCGCAGCGGCACCGCCGACTGAAATTGCCGACCTGGCCGTGATCATGCGTGATGCCGCGCTGGTCGTCTCGGGCGACACTGGGCCGTTGCACATTGCCGCGGCCATGGGCACGCCGCTGGTCGGGTTGTACGGGCCCACCTGGCCGGAACGCAATGGTCCGTGGGATCCGGACGATCAAGTGATTTCGCGCGCCGGCGGCTGCGTGTGCCATCACAAGCGTCAATGCCTGCGCGGCGCGCCGTGCATTGACGAGATCGAGGTCGCCGACGTGCTGGCGGCAGCCGAGCGGCGGCTGCTCAGTGCGAAGCTTGTCCCCCGTAGCCTTGGCGGAGGGGGATCATGACGCGGCTACTCGCGCGCTGGCGCGTGTTTCTCGGGTTCGTGTTCGCGGCGCTGGTGTTGTGGCTGGCATCGCCGACGCCGAACTCGTTGCTGCTCGGCGCGGGCGTGGCGGTCATCGGCGAGTGCCTGCGCCTGTGGGCGGCGGGTCATCTCGAGAAGAGCAAGGAAGTGACACGCTCGGGACCGTACCGCTACACGCGCCATCCGCTGTATCTCGGCTCGTCCATCATCGGCATTGGCATTGCTGTCGCCTCGGCCACCGCGGTGGTCGCGGCGATGGTCGTGCTCTACATGGCGTTGACGCTGACGGCGGCGATGCGCAGTGAGGAAGCCCACCTGCGCGAGAAGTTCGGCGACGCCTACGACGCGTATGCGGAGAGGCGCGCGACGCCCATGGATCGGCCCTTCAGCTGGTCGCGCGCGATTGGCAATCGCGAGCATCACACCATGCTCGGCTTGGCGGCGGGACTGGCCCTGTTGGCGATGAAGCTGTGGCTGGCATGAACGCGGGTCTGTTGTGCTTGTCGCTGTCGCGCGCCTCGGCTATAGTCGCGCGCACAGCGGGCGGCGGCCGGTGCCGTCGTCTCGCACGGAGGAGAACAGCATGAAAAAGTGGAGTGTTGCAGGTGTCACGACGGTCGCGATGACCTTGCTGGTGTCGGGCCTGTGGTCGCCGACGACGGTGAGTGGACAGGCGCAGGCGCCGCCACCTCAGCCGATGGGATTCTTTGTCACGAGCGTCGGCTCGGGCCAGGGCGGCAACCTGGGCGGCCTGGCGGGCGCCGACAAGCATTGCCAGGCGCTGGCCGCGGCAGCGGGCGCCGGCAGCCGGACGTGGCGGGCTTACCTCAGCGCGGCCGCCGGGGGCGGCCAGTTGCCGGTCAACGCGCGCGACCGCATCGGCAGCGGTCCCTGGTACAACGCCAAGGGCGCGCTGATTGCCGCCAACGTCGCCGACCTGCACGGCGATTTCGAGCGCGACCGCAACAACATCCGCAAGCCGACGGCGTTGGACGAGAAGGGCGCGGAGGTCAAGGGCGTCGGCGATCAGCCCAACCAGCACGACATCCTGACCGGATCCGACTCGCATGGCCGCATTCCGATCGGCGCGGCCAACACGCTCACCTGCAACAACTGGACGAGCAACCTCGACTCCGACCGCACCATCGTCGGTCACCACGATCGCCTGGGCGGCGCCAACGCGTCGTGGAACGCAGTGCACGCCTCGGCCGGCTGCAGCCAGCCGGCGCTGGTCAAGACGGGCGGCAACGGGCTCTTCTACTGCTTCGCGCAGTAGCCCTGCCGATCCGAATCTAGAGCGTAGGCGAACCAAGGTGGGTCCGCCTACGCTCCGTCTGTACGCATCCCCGCAGTCTTCCTTTCGAGCGCCAGCCGCACGACCTTTCGTGGGATTGATGGGACCCATATTCCAGCGCGCCACCTCTTGGTGGTGCGGGAATTCCAACAGCGGTCGCGAGATTTTCCACTAATCGCAACGATCGACGGCGGAAAGACCCGGCACGGGGATTGCGATCGTAGCTGGGTGGAAGTGGGCGCGGCTCAGGCAGCGACGCGAGGAGCATCTGATGTCCACAGCAACTCTCCCGGCGAAAAGCCGGCGGCGCACGCCGCACATCCTCAAGGGGAAGTGATGCGCGCAGCCCTAATCGGTCAATCGCGCACCGGAGCATGGCCGAGGCCCGCGATGGGCCGCGCCGGCAGATGGGACCGGCGCGTCGCCGCGCTGTTGCAACGTGCGATTCGCGGCGCTGGCGTGCGCGTCGAGTTGTGGGACGGCAGTTCGCCCTTCGGCGAGGGTCACGCACTCGGCGATCTCGTGATTCTGGACCGCCGCGCGCTGCTTGGACTGCTCGTCAACCCGGAGCTCTACTTCGGCGAAGCCTACATGTCGAAGCGCCTTGACGTGCGCGGCTCGCTCGAACGCGTCGTCGAAGCACTGTCCTCTCTGCCGGCACCGGCGACCACCTGGCGCCATCGCCTCTGCTCGCGTCTGGCCTGGCCGAACTCGCTGACCAGCGCGCGCCGGAACGTGCACCTGCATTACGACCTGGGCAACGACTTCTATGCCCGGTGGCTCGACCCGGAGCTGGTCTACACCTGCGCGTATTTCTCGTCTCCCGGCCTCACGCTCGAGCAGGCTCAGTCCGCCAAGCTCGAGTTGATCAGCCGGAAACTCCAGTTGCGGCCGGGCGAGGTCGTGGTTGAAGCCGGCTGCGGGTGGGGCGCGCTCGCCGTGCACATGGCGCGCCACTACGGCGTTCGCGTCAAGGCGTTCAATATTTCAGGCAAGCAGATTGCCTATGCACGGGCTCGTGCCGACCGCGAGGGATTGGGCGGACGCATCGAGTTTGTCGAGGACGACTATCGCAACGTGACGGGCACGTGCGACGCGTTTGTGTCGGTCGGCATGCTGGAGCATGTCGGCCTTCGGCATTTCCGATCGCTCGCCGGCGTGTTGCAGCGCGTGGTCCGCCGAACCGGCGGCCGTGGCTTGCTGCATTTCATCGGCCGCGATGCGCCGCGGCCCCTGAACCCGTGGATTCGCCGCCGCATCTTTCCCGGCGCGTATCCACCAACATTGGCGGAAGTGACGACGCGAGTGTTGGCGCCGGCCGGGATGTCGGTTGTGGACGTCGAGAACCTCCGCCTGCATTACGCCCGCACCCTATCGTGCTGGAGTGAGCGGTTCGCGGCGGCCAGGAACAATGTGCGCGCGCAGTACGGTGACCCGTTCGCTCGCGCATGGGAACTGTATCTGGCGGGTTCGCAGGCGGCCTTCGCATCCGGATGGATGCAACTGTTCCAGGTCGTGTTTGCGCCACGCGAATCGCCGCCGCCGTCGTGGACGCGGCCGAGTCCGCCTGAGGCCCCATGATTCGCGCCGACGCCGTGATCGTCGGTGGTGGGCCGGCGGGATCTACGTGCGCGGGGGCGCTCCGGCGCGCTGGCTGGGACGTGCTGGTGGTCGATCGCGCGCGTTTTCCCCGCGACAAGGTGTGCGCCGGCTGGCTGACACCGGAGGTGTTCACCGACCTCGAGCTGTCTCCTGATGATTATGCCGGCGCCGGATTGACCCTCCAGCGCATCTCAGGGTTCCGGACCGGCGTCCTGGGCGGCCCGATGATCGAGACGACATATCCACACCTCGTCAGCTACGGCATTCTCCGTCGCGAATTCGATCAGTTCCTGTTGCAGCGCTCCGGCGCGCGCGTGATCGAAGGCACACCGGTTGAAACGCTGCGGCGCACGCAGGCCACGTGGATCGTCAACGAGAACATCGAGACGCCGATCGTCATTGGCGCGGGCGGGCATTTCTGCCCGGTCGCGCGGCAGCTGCGTGGCGGCGCCGACACCGCCCAGCCGGTCGTGGCCAAGGAAGCCGAGTTTCCACGCCGCGGTCATGCGGCCGGCCTGGCGGCGCAGGTACCGTCGCTGTTCTTTTGCCGGGATCTCGATGGCTATGGCTGGTGTGTGCCGAAGGGCGATGTCATCAATGTCGGCATCGGCCGTCGTGATCGCCACGGATTCTCAACCCATGTCACCGACTTGGTCGCGTTCCTGGAAGCACACGGCGTCAATGCTCAGAGCGCAGACGTGCACTGGCACGGACACGCCTACTTCGCGTCGGGCGTCGGTCCGCGCCCGCTCGTGGACCGGGGCGTCGTGCTGGTCGGCGACGCCGCCGGGCTGGCGTATCCGGAAAGCGGTGAGGGCATCCGCCCGTCGATTCAATCAGGGCAGCTCGCGGCGGAAACGCTAATCGCCGCGAACGGCCGCCACGAAATCGAGGACCTGCAGCCTTATGACACGGCAGTTCGTGCCGCGCATCCTCATGTCGCGAGAGGGCCGGCTCCGGTTCGCGCTGTTTCAACGATGGCGGGCCGGCTCCTGCTGAGATCGCCGTCCTTCACCCGCCATGTCGTCCTGGATCGTTGGTTCTTGCGACGCGCTGATTGAGCCCGAGGACGGGACTTGCACTGCCGGGAACTGGCCGAACGGGTGATTGCCGCGTCAAGCGGTGCAGCCGCAGCGGCACCGCCGACTGAAATGGCCGACCTGGCCGTGATCATGGTGGGGCATCAGCGTTCGCGCGCTCCTGTTGGTGAAGACGGCGAGCAGCGCCTCGACGACACGCTATCGCGTGGGTGCGCAGCCACTGAAATCAAGGATGCGCGCGTACTGCGTGGGCGGCACGCCTTGCGTGCAGCCTCCGACCGTGACCGTCTTGCGTGTACCGCTTGGCACCATGCCCCCACTACAGGTCAGCGTCGTCCACTGGGTGTAGGTGAAGCTCTCCTGCCCGCACGAGAACTGGCTGACAGAGTTCTCCCCAGACCGTCCGGGAGACGCGAAGCATTGGGCGGCATCGTAGTGAAGGGGGAATGCAGTCGTGGCATTCGGCGTTCCGTTGCACGTCGCATCCTGCCAAAAGCCCACCGTGACATAGCGAGCAGGACCCGTCGCCACCGCTGGTTCGACAGGGGTCGGCGATGACGAGATCGTCGTGACAGGCACGCTGGGTGCGGTCGGTGTCGGCGCACTCGTCCCACCACCACACGCGACGGCACTGAGGGCAAGCGCCCACCCGGCGCAGTGGCTGATGGTTCGGCACAGGGCAGCAATGCGCAGCACAGCACGAGAGTTTAGCGTACGCAGACCGCGCAGGTTTTGGGGGAACGGTCTTCCGATGCGCTCGGGCTGCGGCACACGTTCTGTTCACACCTCGCGATGCGGGGCGCGGCGCCGTTAGCGAGTCAAGCGACTGTCACCGCTGAGCGAAGCGAGATGCCCTTCGATTCGCAGTTCGTCCAGCCTGCGGCTGGCCGAATGGTGGTGGGGAAGTGGCTTGCCATGAGCGAGCCTTCGGATCGCCGTAGGCGAGTTGAAGGTGAGTCGAATGGCGGGGTGGACGGGACTCGAACCCGCGGCCTCTGCCGTGACAGGGCAGCGTTCTAACCAACTGAACTACCACCCCCCTGAGGGGAATTGCTGCCTTCAGATTGACGATGCCGGCACTGACCGAGCTGTCACCACTCGACCTCGAATCATCATCAATCTCCACCGTCACGCTGGTGGGCGGTAAGGGACTCGAACCCCTGACAGCCGGCGTGTAAAGCCGGTGCTCTACCAACTGAGCTAACCGCCCGACACCCGGAATCTCCGATTGTAGCCAGTGAAGCGTCGGTTGGTCAATGGGTAGCCGACAGGCGCTATCATCTATCTGTCTCATGTCCCTGCGCGACGTCATCGGCCATCGGCGATTGACCGCCCTGATTTCGCGGGCGGTCGATCGCGATTCGCTGCCGCCAACGCTGCTGTTTGCCGGGCCGTCGGGCGTGGGGAAGTGGCGGGTCGCGCTGGCCGCGGCCCAGGCGCTCAACTGCCTGGAACCGGTGCGCGACGCCGGCGGCTTGCCGTTCGATGCCTGCGGCCGGTGCCGCGCCTGCGACCGCATTGCCCGCGGCGTGCACGTCGACGTGATCATGCTCGAGCCCGACGAGCGCGCCTCGATCAAGGTGGACGTGGTCCGCGACATGCTGGGCCGCACCGGCTACCGGCCGTTTGAAGGCAAGCGGCGGGTGGTGCTGATCCGCGAGGCCGACACCTTGGGCGAAGAGGCGCAAAACGCGCTGCTCAAGAACCTCGAAGAGCCACCACCGGGCACCGTCTTCATCCTGACCACGGCCGTGCCGGGGGTTCTGCTGTCAACCGTCCGCTCGCGCTGCATGCGGTTGCGGTTCGGCCGCCTGACCGCGGCGGAAGTGGAGTCGGCCCTGGTGCGCGACCACGGCCAAAGCGCGCGCGACGCGAAAGAGGCGGCGCCGCTGGCCGACGGCAGCATCGGCCAGGCATTGGCGCTCTCGGACCTCGACATCGGCGGCATGCGCGACCTTGCCATGCGCCTGCTGCAGCAGACCGCCGGCCGCGCCGACACCCAGGCCCGCCTCCAGGCCGCCACCTCCGTCGTGGCCGGCCTGTCGAAAAAAGAGGAGCGCGCCGACTTCACCGCCGTGCTACGGCTCGCCGCGTCGATGCTCCGCGACATCGAGGCGCTCAACTCGGGCGCCGACCAGCGCGTGCTGGCCAACCCCCTGCTGACCGACGACTTGTCCACCCTGGCGCGCGCCTTTGCCGGCGACCGGGCCCGCACGGCGTTCGGCGCCGTTGACCGGGCCTTGACGGCGCTCGAGCGCAACGCCGGCACCAAGGTGGTGGCCGAATGGCTCGCGGTTCAACTGTGAGCCTGCCGCGCATCGCGCTCACCGCGGGCGATCCGGCCGGCATTGGTCCCGAGATTGTCGCAAAGGCCGCGGCGGACCCTGCCGTGCGCGCCGTGTGCGAACCGGTGATCTTTGCCGCGACCCCTGCCACGCCATTTCGGATCGGTGAAGTCTCGGCGATCGCCGGCCAGGCGGCCTACGACACCATCGTGTCAGCCGTCGATGCCGCGCGCCGTGGCGACGTGGACGCGATTGCGACGGCGCCGATCAACAAGCTCGCGTTCGCGCAGGCCGGCTTGCCCTGGAAGGGCCACACCGATCTGCTGGCGCACCTGTGCGGCGTCGACCGCGTGGCCATGTTGTTTCACGCCCCGCAGCTCAAGGTGGTTCTGATCACCGTGCACGTGCCGCTGCGGGAGGTCGCCGCGCGGCTGACGCCCGACCTGGTGGCCCACACCATTCGGCTCACCGCCGCGTCGCTGCCGCAGTTCGGCATCGCCGCCCCCCGCCTCGCGCTGGCCGGGCTCAACCCGCACGCTGGCGAATCCGGCCTCCTCGGCACCGAAGACGACCTGGTGCTGGCGCCTGCCGTGGCCGCCGCCCGCGCCGCCGGCCTCGACATCGAGGGACCCATCCCGGCCGACACCGTGTTCGTCCGCGCCTCGCGGGGCGAGTTTGACTGCGTGCTCGCCTGCTATCACGATCAGGGATTGATCCCCGTGAAGCTGCTGGCCTTTGGCCAGGCGGTGAACGTCACCATCGGCCTCCCGATCATCCGGACTTCGGTGGATCACGGCACGGCCTTCGACATTGCCGGCCGGGGTGTGGCCGATGCCGGTAGCATGATCGAAGCTGTCAAGTTGGCAGCGAAGATGGCCAGGAAGCAATGAAAGCCAAGATCGAGCGGAAGGCCGCGAAAGAGGCTGCCAGCGAGAAAGACACGCTGATTGCCGACAACCGAAAGGCGTATCACGACTACCACATCCTCGAGACCTTCGAGGCGGGCATCGCGCTGCTCGGCACCGAGGTCAAGGGCATTCGCGAGGGGCAGGCCAACCTGCGTGACGCGTTTGCCCGCGTCGACCGGGGCGAGGTGTGGCTGCACAACGTCCACATCAACCCGTACAGCCACCGCGGCTACGTCGATCACGATCCGCGGCGCAAGCGCCGCCTGCTGCTGCACCGCTACGAGATCCGCAAGCTGATCGGCAAGACGGTCGAGAAAGGGCTGACGCTCATCCCGACGAAGCTCTATTTCAAGAACGGCAAGGTCAAGGTCGCCATCGGCCTGGCCCGCGGCAAGCAGGACCACGACAAGCGCGAGACCATGCGCAAGCGCGAGGCCGACCGCGAGACCCGCGCCGCCGTGAAGGAACGCGTTCGCCGATGAAGGTCATGGTGGCGGGGGCTGCCGGCCAGCTGGGCCAGGCCATGGTCGCTCGCCTCGCCCGCGAGCACGCCGTCACGCCGTGCACGCGCGCCGACGTCGACCTCACCGACCATGCCGCGGTGATGGACTTCATCAGACGCGCCGCGCCGAACGCCATCGTCAACTGCGCCTCGTACAACGACGTGGATGGCGCCGAACAGCACCAGCAACTGGCCTTTGCTGTCAACGCGTTCGCGCCGCGCACGCTCGCTCGGGTGGCCGAAGCGCTCGACGCGATCCTCATTCACTACAGCACCGACTTCGTCTTCGACGGCACCGCCTCGCGGCCCTATACCGAGGCCGATGCGCCGGAGCCGCAGAGCGTGTACGCGCAATCAAAACTGGTGGGCGAGTGGATGGTGGCCGACTGGCGCCGCCATTTCGTAGTGCGCGTCGAGAGCCTGTTCGGCGGCACGCAGGCGCGTAGCAGCGTCGACCGCATCATCGACGCCGTCCGCCGGGGCGTCGAAGCGCCGGTGTTCTTCGATCGCGTCGCGTCGCCCAGTTACATTGACGATGTCGCCGGCGCGGCCGCGCATTTGCTGGCCGGTGACGCCGCCTTCGGGTTGTATCACTGCGTGAACTCGGGTCACGCGACCTGGCTCGAATTGGGCCAGGAGATTGCCCGGGTCCTCGATCGGCCGAGCGCTACCCTCAAGCCAGTATCGGTGGATTCGGTGAAGTTGCTGGCGCGGCGGCCGCGCTTTGCGGCCCTGGACAATCACAAGCTGGCCGCGGCCGGGTACGCCATGCCGACGTGGCAGGACGCGATTGGCCGGCACCTCGAGCAGGGGACGCGGCCATGACGCGCATTGCCGTTGCCTCCCGCTCGTTCTCGCGCAATCCGGTGCTGCGGATCGAGTTGGCCGAGAAGTATCCCGACGTCACCTTCAGCGAATCCGCGCACGTGCTGCAAGGCGCGGCGCTCGTGAAGTTGCTGCGCGGCCACGACCGCGCCATCGTCGGCCTGGAGCGGGTGGACGAACGCGTGCTGTCGGAGCTTCCCGAGCTGAAGGTCATCAGCAAGTACGGCGTCGGCCTCGATCGCCTGGACCTGGACGCGCTGGCGCGTCACGGCGTCAAGCTGGCGTGGACCGGTGGCGTCAACCGGCGCTCGGTGTCGGAACTGACGCTCGCGTTTGCCATTGCCCTGTTGCACCGGGTGCCGGAAACGAGCGCCGGCTTGCGCGACGGCGAGTTCAATCCTCTGGTTGGGCGCCAGCTCACAGGTCGCGTGGTCGGCATCATCGGCTGCGGCTTTGTCGGCAAGGACCTGGTGTCGTTGCTGGCGCCGTTTGGCTGCAAGGTGCTCGCGCACGACATCCGCGACTACGCCGGGTTCTATGCGGCTCATGGCGTCGAGGCGGTCGGCCGCGATCAGCTGCTCGCCGAGGCTGACATCGTCACGCTGCATGTGCCGCTGGACGATTCCACCCGTGGCATGATCGGCGCGCCGGAACTGGCGCGGATGCGGAAGGGCGCCTGCCTGATCAACGCGGCCCGTGGCGGGCTGGTGGACGAGCCGGCGTTGGTCGAGGCGCTGTCGAGCGGCCACCTGGCCGGCGCCGCGTTCGACGTGTTCCAGGTGGAGCCCGACGCGAATCCGGAGTTGCTGGCGCTGCCGACATTCCTCGGCACACCACACATTGGCGGCAGCACCGCCGAGGCGCAGCTGGCCATGGGTCGTGCGGCCATCGCGGGACTTGAATCCGCGCAGGAATTGGGACCAAATCATCCGGTCGTCCAGGGAC
>JBEGVQ010000033.1:0-18505 GCA_041178345.1 Acidobacteriota bacterium
GCCCTGCGGTCGGTGATGTTCCCCGCGCGCTTCGTGCTGGTCGCGGCCATGAATCCCTGCCCGTGCGGGTACCAGGGGGATCCCAAGCGCCAGTGCCGCTGCACACCGCAGCAAACCGCACGCTATCGCGGGCGGTTGTCGGGGCCGTTGCGCGATCGGCTCGATCTGATTGTGGAAGTCGAAGCCGTGTCGATCACCGCGTTGACCGAGGGACCGGCCGGCGAGAGCTCCGCGGCGGTGCGCGCACGCGTGCTTGCGGCCCGAGCGCGGCAACTCGCCCGCGGCGCCCGCGCCCGCGTCAACGCGCAGCTCGCGGGAACGGAGCTGAAGAAACACGCGCCGCTCAACCTCGCCGGACGGCGGCTGCTCGAGCGTTCGGCCGAGAAGCTCCACCTCTCGGCCCGCGGCTTCCACCGCATTATCCGCGTTGCCCGGACGGTGGCCGACCTGGCCGGCGCCGACGCCATCGCGACCGATCACCTGATGGAGGCGCTGCAATACCGCTTCGTCGAAACCACCACGCCGCCTGGAGGAACCCAATGAAGTCCATTCCTAGATTGACTGCAACCCATACCACTAGTATGTTTTTCCATATGAAGACGACACTCAACATCGATGACGGGGTCATGATCCGGCTGCGGCGCGAGGCGGCGCGCTCGGGGCGGACCATGTCGGAGCTGGTCGAAACGGCCCTCCGAGGCCTGCTACAAGCCAAGTCCGCCGCCGTGGAACTGCGCCCGCTGCCCTCCTTCAACAGTGGCGGCCCCCTGGTCGATGTCGCCGACCGCGAGGCCCTCTACCGGGCCATGGAAGGCCGCTGATGTTCGTCGTCGACACGAATGTGCTGGTCTACGCGGCGGACAGCAGCGTGCCCGAGCATGCCCGCTGCCGCGCGCTCGTGGAGCAATGGCGGCGGCGTCACGGCGCCTGGTTCCTGACCTGGGGCATCGCGTACGAATTCCTGCGGGTGGTCACGCACCCGCGGGTGATGCGGCAGCCGTGGACCATGCAGGCCGCCGCCGGCTTTCTCGCGGCGATCCAGGACTCGCCGGGGCTGACGTATTTGGTGCCGACCAATCGCCATGCCGCGGTCCTGCACGAGGTCGTCGCCGAGGTGCCCGGGCTCGCCGGCAACATCGTCCACGACGCGCAGACCGCGGTGCTGATGCGCGAGCACGGCATTCGCCGCGTCTGCACGAGGGACACCGACTTCCATCGTTTCCCGTTTCTCGAGCCGATCGACCCGCTCACCGCCGAGCCTTAGTCACGACCGGCAGAGGGCCTCAGTTCTCTTGAAACCA
The DNA here is from genome assembly GCA_041178345.1 of Acidobacteriota bacterium. Classification (GTDB taxonomy): domain Bacteria; phylum Acidobacteriota; class Vicinamibacteria; order Vicinamibacterales; family UBA2999; genus 12-FULL-67-14b. Next base: position 1,302 of record JBEGVQ010000033.1, read on the forward strand.
GAACACCCGATTGACACCGCCGAGGGGCATCGGTTCACGGTTCAACTTCACCTCCACGAGTGTCGTGGTGTAGGGAAAGAAGAACCGGATGTCGTCGCGGCCGAGGTCCTCATCAAACTCGAGTACTGCGTCCCACTTGCCCGCCTCGCGCGGCCGCGCCAGTGAGCCGTGGCTCGAGTCGAAGCCGTGGTACGCGACCAGCTCGGTGCCTGATTGCGCGATGACGCGGATCGCCATGCCGCCCAGGTTCTTTGGCAGCTGGTCGAGATTGACGTGGAAGCAACGGAAGCTGCGATCGTTCCGGTAGGCATGCACGTCGAGGTCGAAGGCCGCGAGCGCCGAAAATCCCCGCGGGCCGACGGTGCCGATTTCAACAAAGTAATCCGTGATGCCGTCGCCCCGCTCGTCCACCGCGTGGATCACGAACTGTTGCCAGCGGGTCGCGCGGGCGGCCTTGAGCGTCGCGGCATTCGCGGCCTGGTGACGCTTGCACCACGCCTCGTAGTCAGGCCCGGACGACACCGCCAACGCCGCCAGCACCATCTGCTGCAACTCATGGGACGGTTCCGTCAAGATCGAGGCGTGATTGAGACCGCTGAGGAACACCAGCGGCACGGCGGTGTTCTTCCACGGGTCGATCTGGACGCGTTTGCGTCGTGACGGCTCGACGGTCAGGTCGATCGTGATCTTGCGGCTGTTGAAGCCAACACCAGACCAGCGCACCGTGCCGTCGGTGCCTGACTCGGTGACTGCACGCCTCAGCCAGCCGTAGTCTTCGAGGCCAACGAAGAGGAACGGAAACGGCGTGCTGGCGCTCTTGCTGTAGACCGCGCTGTCCGCCAGGAAGTCGCGATGAGCCAAGTCCCACGTGTACTGGCTGCCCAGTTCGAGTCCCGCCAGGACCTGGTCGCCGGCCTCCATGAAATCGGGGCCGAGCTCGCGGCCTCCCTTGAACATGGCGCCGAGCCAGCTTCGTCCCTTGTGCGCCATCGGGCTTCCAAAGGTGGCCGGCGCCAAGCCCACCAGTCGCTTGAGCCGGCCCTGCCGCTTGGCTGCCAGGCGCGGGTTGCCGGCCGCCCCGCTCGTCCCCGCCAGCCACTCGCGAACCACCAGCATGCCGGTGGAGTGGACAATGGCATCGAACGGCGCCGTATCCTTCAGACCGGTCTCCCTGAGGGCCCGGTCAAAGCCCTCGGCAATGTCTTTGAGGCTGACCTCGTTGCTGAGAGAAACGTAGTTGCCAACATGGATGGTCCGGGCGTCGTAGCCGGCCGCGGCCAGCAAGGTGCGCCAACCCTTGAAGCTCTGCCCTTTGTCGCTATAGCCGTGGACGAGGACGACGGGATGCGTGGCCATACTCGACTAGACAGCCAACTGCGCAGCGTTTCTCAGGACTCGGGCGAATATAAAACGAAAATCTGCACAGTGCGGCAATTTGCGTTTCGGGATTTCCCCGCGGCCGTGCTAGCCTTACGGATTCCGGTCGGCGAGACGGGAAACCCAATTCACTCAGGTACTTGATGCTCTCTAAGCGATACACCATTGTTCTGGCCGACCGCACGACGGGGGTCGTGCGCCGCTTCACGATCAGCGTGAAGACGGCGACCGCAGTGGTGTCGATCGCGGTGGGTCTGCCGATGTTGATTGGCATCGGGGCGGCCTTCAAGGCGAAGTACGACGTCACGGGCTTGTATGCCGCGCACGCGACACTCGAGCTCGAGAACGCCAATTACCGCGCGGCCACCGAGTCCCTGGCCGGCCAGATCGTCGCGCTCCAGACGACCATGTCGGACCTGGGCGCCAAGGCCGCGCTCGACCCGGCGCTGCAGAATTCGATGGACAAGCTGCCGGCCGTGGTCAAGAACCGCGCGATGGGCGGCCCGACCGCCAGTGCGGCGCTCACCACCGTCACGCCCGGGCTAGCGTCGCCCGAAACCACCTTCACCGTGCTCAAAGACCTGCTGCAGGGCCTCGAGAGCCGCCTGCAAACGGTGCGATCGAACGTCGACAAGCGCAACTCGCTCGCCGCCGCGACGCCCTCGATTTGGCCGACCCACGGCTGGTTGTCGTCGAGCATGGGCAACCGCGCCGATCCGCTCACCGGTGAGAAAGACTTTCACCCGGGTCTCGACATCTCCGCCGACAAGGGCGACCCCGTCTATGCCACGGCCGACGGCAAGGTCAGCAGCGCCGCGATGGCCGGGAACTACGGGAACCTGGTGGTCATCGATCACGGCTTCGGCATCGAAACCCGATACGGCCATCTCTCGGCGTTCAAGATCCGGGACGGCCAGACGGTCAAGCGTGGCGACCTGCTCGGACTGGTGGGCTCCACCGGACGCACGACCGGCCCGCACTTGCACTACGAGGTGCGCGCCAACGGCCGCATCCTCAACCCGCTCCAGTTGCTCCTCAACCCCCGCCGCGCCTCGGGAAATTAAAGGCGGCCCCAAGGCTTGCCCGCCGTAGCCTTGGCGAAGGCGGGTATAATCGGGAGATAGGCATCCCGCCTTTTTCCCAACATGCTTGGCCAGCTCCTCACCAAAGTCCTCGGCAGTCAAAACGATCGCGACCTGAAGAAACTGCGCCCGCGCGTGGCCGAGGTCAACGACTTCGAAGCCCGCATCAAGGCCCTCAGCGACGACCAGCTCAAGGGCAAGACGGCCGAGTTCCGGAGCCGGCTCGCCAACGGCGAGACCATCAACGACCTGCTGCCCGAGGCGTTTGCCGTCGTGCGCGAAGGCGGCCGCCGCATTCTGAGCATGCGGCACTACGACGTGCAGCTGATCGGCGGCATGGTGCTGCACCAGGGCACCATCGCCGAGATGAAGACCGGCGAAGGCAAGACGCTGGTCGCGACGCTGCCCGCCTACCTGAACGCGCTCGAAGGCAAGGGCGTCCACGTCGTGACCGTGAACGACTACCTGGCCCGCCGCGACTCGGAGTGGATGGGCCGGCTGTACCGCTTCCTCGGCATGTCGGTTGGCGTGATCCAGCACGACCTCAACGACCAGCAGCGGCAGGTCGCCTACGGCTGCGACATCACCTACGGCACCAACAACGAGTTCGGCTTCGACTACCTGCGCGACAACATGAAGTTCGATCTCGGGGCGATGGTCCAGCGCGGCCATCACTTCGCGATCGTGGACGAAGTTGACAGCATCCTGATCGACGAGGCGCGCACGCCGCTGATCATCTCGGGCCCGGCCGAGGAGTCGACCGACCTCTACTACGAGGTCGACCGCATCATCCCGAAGCTGACGCGAGGCGAGGTGCACCAGGGCCAGACCAAGGGCGAGGACCGCGACCGCCTCGAGGCCTCGGGCGACTACGTGGTCGACGAGAAGAACAAGACCGCGACGCTGACCGAGACCGGCATGGCCAAGGCCGAGCAGCTGCTGTCGCACCGGATGCAGCCGGGCGGCCTGTACGACCCGGCCAACATGCCGCTGCTCCACCACGTGCAGCAGGCGCTGCGCGCGCACGTCCACTACAAGCTCGACGTGCAGTACATGATCAAGGACGGCGGCGTGGTCATCGTGGACGAGTTCACCGGCCGCCTGATGCCGGGACGCCGCTGGAGCGATGGCTTGCACCAGGCCGTCGAGGCGAAGGAAGGCGTCAAGATCGAGCGCGAGAACCAGACGCTGGCGACCATCACCTTCCAGAACTACTTCCGCAAGTACAACAAGCTGTCGGGCATGACCGGCACCGCCGAGACCGAGGCACCAGAGTTTGCGAAGATCTACAAGCTCGACGTGATGGTGATCCCGACCAATCGGGTCATGTCGCGCATTGAAGAACCCGACCTGGTCTATCGCACCGAGGCCGAGAAGTGGGCCGCGATCGTCGACGACATCATCACGCGCCAGGAAGAGGGCCGCCCCGCCCTGGTCGGCACCGTCTCGATCGAGAAGTCCGAGCGGCTGTCGTCAATGCTGAAGAAACGCGGCACGAAGCACATCGTGCTGAACGCCAAGTACCACGCGCAGGAAGCCGAGATCGTGGCGCAGGCCGGCCGCAAGGACGCCGTGACCATCGCCACCAACATGGCCGGCCGCGGCACCGACATCCTGCTCGGCGGCAACCCGGAGTACATGGCGCGCCAGCAGAGCCTGAACGAAGGCGTCGCCGAGAAGGTCGTCAAGGGCGAAGAGAAGTACATCGACGACGACGAGTTCGTGAACTTCTTCCACGTCGACAGCTTCTACCGCGTGAAGCGCGCCGACTGGGACCGCATTTACACGCACTTCAAGGCCCAGTGCGAAGAGGAACATCAGCAAGTCGTCAACCTCGGCGGCCTCCACATCATCGGTACCGAGCGCCACGAAGCCCGCCGCATCGACAACCAGTTGCGCGGCCGCGCCGGCCGCCAGGGCGACCCCGGCTCGTCGCGCTTCTACCTGTCGCTCGAAGACGACCTGATGCGCATTTTCGGCTCCGATCGCATTTCGGGCCTGATGCAGCGCCTCGGCATGGAAGAGGGCGTGCCGATCGAGCACGGCATGGTCAGCCGCGCCATCGAACGCGCCCAGAAGCAGGTCGAAGCGCAGAACTTCTCGGTCCGCAAGCACCTGCTCGAATACGACGACGTGATGAACAAGCAGCGCGAGAGCGTCTACACGCTGCGCCGCGAGATTCTCGAGGGCAAGATCCACCTCGCCGAAGAGGAGGTCACCGACATCCGCGGCTACGTCATGGCGACCGCCGAAGAATTGTTCGACGAAAAGGTCGAAGAGTTCATCGGGTCCGAGGTCGACACCGACGAATGGGACCTCCCCGCCCTGCAGCGCGACACCGCGCAGCTGTTCGCGCTCGGCGAGGACGACTTCGCCTCGATCAAGTACGACGAGATGAACGCCGACGAGATCCGCGACGCGCTGTGGGCCAGGATCGTGGCCCGCTACGTCGACAAGGAAGACATCGTCCCGCGCGAGATCCTGACCAGGGTCGAGCGCGACCTGATGCTGCAGATCGTCGACCAGCAGTGGAAGGACCACCTCTACTCGCTCGATCACCTCAAAGAAGGCATTGGCCTGCGCGGCTACGGCCAGCGCGACCCCCTCGTCGAGTACAAGAAAGAAAGCTTTGCCCTCTTCCAGGACATGCGGCGGCGGATCGAGGAAGAAATTGTCCGCTACCTGTGGTGGCTGAAGCCGGTGGCCGAGCGCGAAGGTGCCGAACCGACGCTGGCGGTGCCGGCGCGGCCCGCGGCGAAGAAGCCCGCGGCGCTCAACTACAACAACCCGGCAGCCGAGCGGCCCTCGGTGTTCACGCAGCCACAGGCCGCGCCCGCTGGCGCGCCTGACGACATTACTCAACAGCGCGGTCCGGCGCGGGTGGGTGGCGACGATGTGATCAAGACCGTGAAGCGCGACGAGCCCAAGGTGGGCCGCAACGAGCCATGCTGGTGCGGCAGCGGCAAGAAGTTCAAGAAGTGTCACGGAGCCTAATGAACCCTCTCGAATCTGGACTGCGCACCGCCCTCACTTTCGACGACATCCTGCTCGTGCCGCGGCACTCGACCGTGCTGCCGGCACAGGTCGACGTCGCCACCCGCCTCACGAAGAACATCAAGCTGAATGTGCCGCTGCTGAGCGCGGCCATGGACACCGTCACCGAGTCGGAGATGGCCATTGCCATGGCACAGCAGGGCGGCATCGGCATCATCCACAAGAACCTGTCGATCGAGAACCAGGCGCTCGAGGTGGACCGGGTCAAGCGGTCTGAAAGCGGCATGATCGTCAACCCGATCACGGTGGCGCCCGAAGCGCTGATTCGCGAGGCGCTCGAGCTGATGCAGAAGTACCGCATCTCGGGCGTCCCCATTACCGAGGGCGGCAGCCGCGAGGGACGGCTGGTCGGCATCCTCACCAACCGCGACCTGCGTTTCGAGACGAACCTGTCGCGCACGGTGGCGGAGGTAATGACCAAGGACAAGCTGATCACGGTGCCGGTCGGCACCACCCTCGACCAGGCCCGCGAGATCCTGCATCACGCCAAGGTCGAGAAGCTCCTGGTCGTGGACAAGGACTTCAAACTGAAGGGCCTGATCACCGTCAAGGACATCCAGAAGGCGATCAAGTATCCCAATGCGTGCAAGGATGCGCTCGGCCGCCTGCGCACAGGCGCTGCGGTGGGCATTGCCCGCGACACCCTCGAGCGCGCCACGGCGCTCGTCAACGCGCACGTGGACGTGCTCGTGATCGACACGGCGCACGGCCACTCGCAGGGCGTGATGGATATCGTCAAGCAGATCCGCCACGCCTTCCCGGACCTCGACCTGATTGCCGGTAACGTGGCCACGGCGGCAGCCACCGAGGCGTTGATCACGATCGGCGTCAATGCGGTGAAGGTCGGCATCGGCGCCGGCTCGATCTGCACCACCCGCATCGTCGCCGGCATCGGCATGCCGATGATTTCCTCGATTGCGGAGTGCGCGGCGGCGGCGGCCAAGCACGACATCCCGGTGATTGCCGACGGCGGCATTCGCACGTCGGGCGACGTGGTGAAGGCCTTGGCCGTGGGGGCCAGCTGCGTGATGGCGGGCAACCTGTTCGCGGGCACCGACGAGAGCCCGGGCGAGTTGATCCTGTATCAAGGCCGGACGTTCAAGGAGTACCGCGGCATGGGGTCGATTGGCGCCATGCGCAAGGGCAGCCGCGACCGCTACTTCCAGGACGACTTCGAGCTCGAAAGCGGCACCAGCCCGGCCGGCAAGCCGAGCATGGAGAAGCTGGTGCCCGAGGGCATCGAGGGCCGCGTGCAGCACAAGGGCAGCATGTCGATGGTGGTGCACCAGTTGATGGGTGGCCTGCGCGCCGGCATGGGCTACTGCGGTGCCGCGACCATTCCCGACCTGCAGCGCGATGCGGAGATCATCCGGATTACCAACGCCGGCTTCCGCGAAAGCCACGTGCACGACGTGACGATTACCAAGGAAGCGCCGAACTATCGCGTCGAGTAACTCTGCACCATGAAAGACCTCCAACGGTTGCTGCTGATCGGCCTGCTCCTGGCCGGTACCGCCGCGTGTGACCGGGCCACGAAGCACTTCGCGATGACAACCCTGACGGGCGCGCCCGACCAGTCGTTCTTCTCGGACACGGTGCGGCTGACGTACCACGAGAACCCAGGGGCGTTCCTGGGTGTGGGTGCGCAGTGGCGTCCCGAACTACGCGCCACCTTCTTCCAGTTTGGTAACGGGCTGTTCCTGCTCGCGACAGCGGTGCTGGCGCTGCGTAGCCGGTTTTCGCGCCTGGGACAGGCCGGTCTGGCGCTGTTCCTCGTCGGCGGGGTCTCGAACCTGGTCGACCGGGTGGCCATGGGCCGGGTAATCGATTTCCTCAATGTGGGAATCGGTCCGCTCAGGACCAGCGTCTTCAATGTCGCCGACATGGCCATCATCGCGGGGGTGGCCATTCTGATCGCCGAAGGCGTCCGCAATACTTACACGCCAGCGCTGTCGAGTCGGCAGGCCTGATACGGCTCGGCAGGCGTCAAGACCCGCCTATCGCTTCTTCTCAACCAACCGATAAACGGGCATGCGATATGCAAACTCGCATGGGCATGACGTTCGTGAGCCGACTGGCCGCCGCCGCTGGCATCTCGCTGGTACTGACGGTTCTGTTGATGCTGCTCTTCCAGGCTGATGGCCCGGCGGAGCCGCGCGACATGCTTGAAGGATCGGGCGGCGCGCCGTCGCTGTCAGAACCCGGCATCCGCCCGATCAGCCTCCGCCAGACGCGTTCCGTGCGATGATCCCCCGCCACAGCGGGTCGGTCGGCATGAGACGTCCGCCAGTGGCTGCCCTGCTCCTCCTTGTCGCGGCCACCACCGCCGCTGCGCAATCCCCAAATGATGCTTGGTCGCCCGTCCGGCAGCTGCCGCTGGGCCAGCCTGTCCGCGTTCTGACGGACGCCGCCATCCGCGAGGTGTCGGTCGGGCCTAGAAGCCGGAAGCGGGATGTGTGGTGGGGATTGACGCTTGGCGCCGCCGCCAGTTTCGTTGCCGTCGGCGTCACGTGCGCCGGCGAGACAGAGGGATGTAACGAGGCCGCGCCTGCGTGGTTCTACCCTATGGCCGGTGTCGGAGCGGCCATCGGCGGCCTGATGCCGCCGAGAACAGTGTGGCGTCCGATCTACGTGAGCGTACCGTAGCCCCCGACGAGTTCATTACCGGCGCCCCTCGTCGATCACCGACCTGGTTTCAATGTCCGACAGGTCTGCATTCGACCGCTTGCGGATCTGCTTCTGCACGTGCTGGTCGCCCTGCGCTAAGATCGTCATGTCGCGATGGTAATTGTCCGCCGATCCTCGCCAGTCGCGACTATCTGGACCGACACAGCATCCGCCGGCAGCCTGATCAGGCGGTCTGCCCACTCGATCGCCAGCACACCGCGATCAGCGAGTTCGGCATCCATACCCAACTCGTCCAGGTCCACTTTCTCCAACCGGTAGAGATCGACATGGACCAGCGGCAGCCGGCCCTGGCGATACTCGTGAACCAGCGTGAACGTGGGGCTGGTGACGTCAGCCGCATCGAGGCCGAGCCCTTCAGCCAGCCCCTTGATGAACGCGGTCTTGCCGGCGCCGAGATCGCCGGACAGCAACAACACGGCACCGGGCTGCAGCTGCGCAGCGAGACGGGTGGCGATGGCGCGGGTGTCGGACTCCGAGTGGGATTCGTAGACCACGGGAAGGTTCTGGGAGGTTCTGGACGGTCCCTACTCGGCTGCCTTTGTCGCGACCCGTCGGCGGGCGGTGAGTTCGAGGACCGCGTCGCCGATGTGATCCACCAGGTCGGTGGCCGTCATGGACACTTCCCCGTTATCGGCGTCGGCCAGTTCCCCGGCCGAGCCGTGGAGGTACACGGCCAGCCGGCACGCGGCCTCGGCATCCAGCAGTTGGCCCAGCCACGCGGCCAGCATGCCTGCCAGCACGTCACCGGTGCCGCCCGTGGCCATGCCGGCACAGCCAGTCGGGTTCACGAACACCTTCTCGCCGGGGGTGACCACCAGCGTGCGGTAGCCCTTGAGCACCACGTACAGCTTGTGACGCCTTGCGAAGTCGGTGGTGATGCCGATGCGATCGGCCTGCAAGTCCTCGACCGTGCAGCCGACCAGCCGGGCCATCTCCCCGGGATGCGGCGTGATGATCAGGTCGCGGCCCTCGCGGCCCGCCAGCAGCGACGGCTCGTCCGCAAACGCATTGAGCGCATCGGCATCGAGCACCAGCGGGCCGTCGTACTTATCCAACAGCTCACGGACGAACGTCGTCACACCCTCGCCACGGCCGAGGCCGGGGCCGGCGACAATCACGTCGGCGTCGATCGCCAGCACCGCCGGCGCGGCCGAAAAGTGCACCGTGCCATCGGGCGTTTCATCCAGGCCCTCGGTCATGTACTCGATGCCATGCGCAGCAATGGTCGGCTGGCAAGACCGTGGCGACGCCACGGTCACCAGGCCCGCGCCCGATCGCAGGGCGCCGTGGGCGCACAACACCGCCGCGCCGGCCTTCCCCACCGATCCGGCCACGACCACCACGCGGCCAAAGTCGCCCTTGTGCGCATCGACGGCCCGCGCCGGGATCAGCGGCCGCATCTGCTCGCGCGTCAGCAGTTCGATGTGCGGACCTTCCAGTTGATCGAAGACGTCGGCCGGAATGCCGATGTCGGCAATCACGACCTCACCCGACTTCGATTCAGCGGGTGGCAGCACCAGCGGCAACTTCGGCGCGCCCAGCGCAACGGTCACGGTGGCGTCAATCGCATCACCGATCAAATCGCTGGTATCGGCCGACATGCCCGACGGCATGTCAATCGCCACGATCGGCACGCCGCCCTCGTTGAGGTCGGCGACGACGGTTTCGTAGAAGCCGGTAAGCGGCGCCGAGAGGCCCGTGCCGAACATCGCATCGATGATCAGGTCGTGGCCGGTAATTTCCGCGCCGTGCAACTCCCACGCGGTCTCATCGGCGACTTCGACGACGCTCTGGCCGATGCGGCCGAGGATCTCGAGATTGATGCGGGCATCGCCCTTGATCTCGGCGACCTTGCCGATCACGAACACCGACACGTCCACTCCGCGCTGGTGCAACGTGCGCGCCACGACAAAGCCGTCGCCGCCGTTGTTGCCCTGGCCGCACACGATGGCAACGCGGCGCTCGGCCAGGTCGGAATAGAGGGACTCGATCGCCGCCACAACTTGTCGGCCAGCGTTCTCCATGAGCACGAGCGAGGCCAGCCCAATGTCCTGGATGGTCCGGCGGTCGGCTTCGCGCATTTGGTCAGCGTTGAGTATTCTCATCGGGAGTCGGGAGTCGAGAATCAGGAGTCGATTGAGGCAACATAGCATGCTCTCGACGGCTTGGGGGACGATCCCGACCAATAAGCGCTGACGTGAACGTCAACGGCGTTGGTGCCCGACGCCGCCCCCGCCGTGATCCCGGTCTACGACCACGGGTCCCTCCTCACCAGGTTGTTAGCGGAGTATCGGCGGGTCGAGGGAGCGTATGGGCGGCACTCAAGTGCCGCCCATACTGGCACGGGTGCTACTGGTAGGACTCTATCGGCGGGCAGATGCAGACCAGGTTTCTGTCGCCGTAGGGGTTGTCGACGCGTCCCACGGTCGGCCAGAACTTGCTGGCCCGGACCCACGGCAGCGGGTAGGCCGCCTTCTCGCGCGAGTAGGCATGCGGCCAGGCATCGGCCGACACGGCCGCGGCCGTGTGCGGCGCGTGCTTCAGCACGTTATCTTTCGGATCCGCTTTTCCGGTGATCACGTCCTCGATCTCCTGGCGGATGGCGATCAGCGCATCGCAGAAACGATCGAGTTCAGCTTTCGGCTCGCTCTCGGTGGGCTCAATCATCAGCGTGCCGGGCACCGGGAACGACACCGTCGGCGCATGAAACCCGTAATCCATCAACCGCTTGGCCACGTCGCCTTCTTCCACGCCCTTGGCCTTGAAGGCACGCAGGTCGAAGATCATCTCGTGCGCGACGCGGCCGTTCTCACGCGTGTACAGCACGTCGTAGTGCTTCTCGAGCCGGGACTTAATGTAGTTGGCGTTGAGAATGGCGTAGCGCGTCGCATCCGTCACCCCTGCGGCGCCCAGCATGCGGATGTACGCATACGAGATCAGCAGGATGCTCGCGCTGCCCCAGGGGGCGGCGGAGACTGGGGGAATTGACATATCGGCGCCGGCTGAAGCCGGCGCCCTCCGCACGTCCACCAGCGGATGGCCCGGCAGGAAGGGCGCCAGGTGCTTCGCGACACCAATGGGCCCCATGCCGGGACCACCGCCGCCATGCGGAATGGCGAAGGTCTTGTGGAGGTTGAGGTGGCAGACGTCCGCCCCGATCGCGGCCGGGCTCGTGAGGCCAACCTGCGCGTTCATGTTGGCGCCGTCCATGTAGACCTGGCCGCCGTACTGGTGAATGGCGGCGCAGATCTCACGAATCGAATCCTCGAACACGCCATGGGTCGAGGGATACGTGACCATCAGGCCGGCGAGGACCTTGGCGTGCTCTTCAGCCTTCTTCTTCAGGTCGGCCACATCCACGTTGCCGTTGGCATCGGTGGCCGTGACGATCACCTTGAAGCCGGCCATCACGGCGCTCGCGGGATTGGTGCCGTGCGCCGATGACGGGATGAGGATCACGTCACGCGCCGCATCGCCGCGCGACTGGTGGTACGCGCGCATCACGGCCAGGCCGGCAAACTCGCCCTGCGCCCCAGAGTTGGGCTGCAACGAGACGGCGGCAAAACCGGTAATGGCGCAGAGGGCGGCTTCGAGCTCCTCGCAGATCTGCCGGTAGCCTTCGGTTTGATCTGCCGGCGCGAACGGGTGCATCCGCGAGAACTCTTCCCACGACACCGGATACATCTCGGTCGCGGCGTTGAGCTTCATGGTGCACGAGCCGAGTGGAATCATCGAGGTGTCGAGCCCCACGTCCTTGCGCTCGAGACTGCGGATGTAGCGCATCATCTCGCTCTCGGAGCGATGCGTGTTGAACACGGGGTGGGTCAGGTACGCGCTGGTGCGGCGCAGGCTGGCCGGCCACGATGGCGGCTGGGCGCCCTTGGCGTCGAGGGCCACGGCGGTCCCCTTCTTGCCGGCGGCGGCCGCGAACACGTCGAGAATCGCCGACAGATCGGCGGTGGTCACGGTCTCGTCGAGCGCGATGCCAATCTCGGTGTCGCCGACGTAGCGGAAGTTGATCTGGCGCTGCTCCGCCGCGGCGCGGATCGCCGCGACCTTCGCGGCGTCGGTCTTGATGCGCAGCGTGTCGAAGTACTGCAGGTTCGACTGCTGGTAGCCGAGCGAAGCCAGCGCCCCCTCGAGCGAGCGCGCGAACGTGTGCACGCGCGAGGCAATCGCCCTGATGCCCTCGGGACCGTGATACACGGCATACATCGCCGCCATGTTGGCGAGCAGCGCCTGTGCCGTGCAGATGTTCGAGGTCGCCTTCTCACGGCGGATGTGCTGCTCGCGCGTCTGCAGCGCCATCCGGTACGCGCGGTGACCATGCGAATCGACCGACACGCCGATCACGCGGCCCGGCATGTGCCGGACATACTCCTGGCTGGTCGCAAAGAACGCGGCGTGCGGGCCGCCGAACCCGAGCGGCACGCCGAAGCGCTGCGAGTTGCCAAACACCACGTCGGCGCCCATCTCGCCCGGCGAGGTCGCCAGCGCGAGCGCCAGCAGGTCGGTCGCCACCGCTACGCGGACGCCCGCGGCGTGCGCCTTGTCGATGAACGGCTTCAGGTCGTCCAGGCGCCCGGCCTCGTCTGGATACTGGACCAGCGCGCCAAACACCAGCGGCTCGTCGAGCGGCATCTGGTCGACGGGCCCAATCTTCAGCTCGATGCCCAGCGGTTCCGCGCGGCTGCGGAGCACCGCAATCGTCTGCGGGAAGCAGCGGTCCGACACCAGGAACGTGCCATTGGCATCGCCCAGTTTCTTGCCCTGCACGCGGTGCAGCAGCGTCATGGCCTCGCCGGCCGCCGTGCCTTCGTCGAGCAGCGAGGCATTGGCCACCGCCATCCCCGTGAGGTCGATGACCATGGTCTGGAAGTTGAGCAGCGACTCGAGCCGCCCCTGCGCGATCTCCGCCTGGTACGGCGTATACGGCGTATACCAGCCCGTGTTCTCGAACAGGTTGCGGCGGATCACGCTCGGCACCAGCGTGTCGGAGTAGCCAAGGCCGATGAAACTGCGGAAGACCTTGTTCTTCTTCGCAATCCCTTTCAACCGTCCAAGGTAGGTGGATTCGCTTTCGGCCGGCGGCAGATCGAGCGGCGCCTTGAGCCGGATGCTGGCAGGAATCGCCTCGTCGATGAGCTGGTCGAGTGACGCGGCGCCTACTTGCTTGAGCATCGCGGCGACGTCGTCGCCGCGAGGACCGATGTGGCGAGGAGCAAACGTGTCGAGGGGTTCGAGAAAGGGAGCTGGTTTCATTTCGCGATCAGCGCTTCGTACGCCGCGGCATCCATCAGGGACGCGGCTTCACCCGGATTGGTCAACTTGACCTTGACCATCCACGACTCGTGCGGCTTGCTGTTGACCTGGTCGGGGCGATCCTTGAGGTCGCCGTTCGTGGCCACGACCTCGCCCGTCACCGGCGCAAACAGCTCCGACACGGCCTTCACCGATTCAATGGTGCCGAACACCTGGCCGGCGGTCATGGTGGAGCCCACGTCGGGCAGCTCGACGTAGACGACGTCGCCCAGCTGCTGCTGGGCAAAGTCGGTGATGCCGATGGCGCCGGTGTCACCTTCTACGCGGATCCACTCGTGCTCTTTCGTGTACTGGAGGTCGGTCGGATAGGCCATGGGTCAGCTCTTCTTGGGACGTTTGTAAAAAGGCATGGGAACAACCACCGCCTTGGCGCGGCGGCCGCGAATGTCGATTTCGAGCTCGGTGCCGGGCGCCTTCAGCGCCGGCGGCACGTAGGCCATGCCGATGGCCTTCTTCAGAAACGGCGTCTGGGTGCCGCTGGTGACGACGCCCACCTGCTGGCCGTTGTGGAAGACGGGATGTCCGTGGCGGCCAATCGCCCGCTCGGTCATCTCGAAGCCCACCAGGATTTTCGCCGTGCCGTTGACCTTCTGCGCGTGCAGCACGTCGCGGCCCAGGAACTCGGTCTTGTTCCAGCCGACAATCCAGTTGAGGTCGGCTTCGACGACGGTGGTGGCCTGGTCGATGTCGTTGCCATGCAGGCGCATGGCGGCTTCGAGGCGCAGCGTGTCGCGCGCGCCGAGGCCGGCCGGAATCAGGCCGTGTGGCTTGCCCGCCTGCATCAGCGCATCCCACACGGTAGGCGCCATCGCGGGCGGAATCATAATCTCGAAGCCGTCTTCGCCGGTGTAACCGGTGCGCGAGACGGTGCCGCGGACGGCGGCAATCTCGCCGTGGGCGAACCAGTAGTACTTGATGGCGGCCAGGTCGATGGCGGTCTGCTCTTGCAGGATCTCCTGCGCGCGGGGTCCCTGGATGGCAATCAGCGCGTAGCGGCTGCTGGAGTTCACGATCGCCACGTCTGGCGACGCTTCCTTGGCCCGCGTTGAGATCCATTCCCAGTCCTGGTCGATATTGCCGGCGTTGATGACCAGGAGGTAATGCGACGGCCCGAAGCGGTAAACCAGCAGGTCATCCACGAACGTGCCTTCGGGCGAGGTCAGGCCGGAGTACTGGATCTGGCCGACCTGCAGTTTCGAGGCATCGTTGCTGGTGATGTGCTGGACGGCCTCGAGGGCGCCCTTGCCGGCAATTTCGACCTCGCCCATGTGGGAGACGTCAAACATGCCGGCCGCGGTGCGCACGGCCAGGTGCTCGGCGGTGATGCCCGAGTACTCGACCGGCATGTCCCACCCGCCGAAGGGGACCATGCGGGCGCCGAGACCGACGTGCGTGCCGTGGAGCGGAGTTTTCTTGAGTGGAGCGTGGACGGAATCAGTCATTTAATGAGGGGGTTCACCTAATGAGGTGAACCCCCAAACGGTACTATGCCGCTCCGTCACGGTCAAGGCGACTGACTGGCCTTTTGGCGCCGGTTCCTGCGTTCGCCAATGGCGACGCACGCGGCAATCGACCCGGCGAGCGCGACCCAGACCAGCCAGGGGCCGGTCTCGTACCCAAACTGTCTCGACGCAGGCACCACAACGGCAGCGACGATTCCTGCGACCAATACGCCGACGATGACCTCACCGAGAATCCGAAGCAGCATCGATGGCCTCTTTCAGCAGTGAATAGGGCATTCTAGACTGGCATTCCTCCCGAGCAACTGATCAACCAGAACCAGGCCAATTCCGACTGAATCGCGAACTGGAGTCCGCAAGCGGCCGTCCAGCCGGGAATCCACCAGTAATCCGCCAGGCAATCGTTGAAGATGACGTTGTACTGGTAGATCGTCGAAGCGTATTCGGCCCAGCAGGCAAACGGCCCTTCCCCGCGCGAACGGGCTCGGGTCAGGATGGCTGGCCGGTTGCCGATTGGCTGCGGCGGCGCGACGAGCGGCACCGTCACCCCCCGCACCGCGTTGAGCAGCGCGTGTGACGAGCGCAACGACTGGGCGTGCTGCGTGTCACTGGATGCGAGCGACGCGACCATCCCCTCAAAACGGTTGAGCGCGTCCGAACCAGCCGTGAGCTTCTGGACCTTCGCGATACTGGCGTCGAACGAGTCCCTCGCCTGGAACGCCACGAACTTGCCCTTCCGCCCTACGCGGACGCCGCCACGGACATCAGCCTCGAGGTCGATGGCGTCGCCGGGTACTTCGACGCGGATGAAGACCTGGTCACGCCCGAGGCGCTTGAAGAACTTCACGCCCCGCCCTTCAGCCCGCAGCGTCGGCTGCTCCTTCTCCCACCCCATGGTAAACGTCGTCTCGCCGGCCTTGATCGGCGCGGCCTCCGGCCACGCCGACGGTGTGGCAATGACCGCCATCATCACGATTCCCAACCACAGCTTTCGATTCATGACGTCCTCCGACTCGGGTGCGCTCCCGGCGCACCCATCTCGAAGATCGGCGCATGACCGCACGGCCCTCCCGCCCTGCCTCGCCGCCTTCAACCTGCCGGAGGCCTCCGGCAAACCAGTCCAACACCGCTGGGGTGTGTCCGATTAGGTCGGCGACACCAGTTCGCTCACCACCTCGGTCGGCGGCGCGGACGGCGCCGGGCGATAGCGGAGGTAGGCATTGAGCGTGTGGTAGCTGATGTCGAGCATGCGGCACGCCTGCCGCTTGTTGCCCGCATGCCGTTCGAGTACGAGCCGGGCATAGCGGCTGCCCCACGCGCGCATGGTGTCGCCGAGCCGGAACGCAGGCACCAGCACATCGCCATACGTGCCCCGCAGGCTGATCGGCAAGTCGTCCACGCTGATCTGGCGCGATTCGGCCGTCGCGA
Organism: Acidobacteriota bacterium; assembly: GCA_041178345.1. Classification (GTDB taxonomy): domain Bacteria; phylum Acidobacteriota; class Vicinamibacteria; order Vicinamibacterales; family UBA2999; genus 12-FULL-67-14b. The sequence continues at coordinate 17,713 of JBEGVQ010000033.1, forward strand.
TCGCGCCTTCGAGCATCCGCTCCAGTTCGCGCACGTTGCCAGGCCAGTCGTACGCGATCAGTGCGTCGACCGCGGCCGGCGTCATGGTCAACCGCCCGCGGCCGTCGTGGCGCGCCAGGAAGTACTGCGCCAGTTCCAGGATGTCGCCCTTGCGGCGCCGCAAGGGCGGCACCGCGATCTCGACTCCGCCCAGGCGATAGAACAAGTCGGTCCGGAACAGGCCTTGCTCCACGAGCGCCGCCAGCGGCCGATTGGTGGCGGCGACGATCCGTGTGTCGATGCGGCGCGCCCCGGTACCCCCTACCCGCTCGACGGTGCAGTCCTGGATGGCGCGCAGCAGCTTCGCCTGCGCCGCCGTTGACAGGTCCGACACCTCGTCCAGAAACAGGGTGCCGCCGTCGGCGTGCTCGAACTTGCCGCGCCGGCCGCGCACGCCGGTCGCGGTCCGCTCCTCGATGCCGAACAACTCGGCCTCGATCAGCGTTTCGACCAGCGCCGCGCAGTTGATAGCGACGAACGGTCCCTGGCGGCGGTGTCCCAAGTCGTGAATCTGTCGTGCCACGAGTTCCTTGCCGACACCGCTCTCGCCCCCCAGCGGCCGGTAGTAGAACATGGGGATTTGAGGTGGATCTACCGCCCAATCAGCTCGGACCGGGTTGGCGGCGACGAGTTGGCTGAAGGGAGTGTTCGCATGACGTCTCCACGGCCGCAGAAAGCCTCAGGTGTCCGCGATACCGCCCCTTTGGGCCACGGCTCCAAGATGGCAACGGTGCGTGAACGGGCGGTCCTGGCG
>JBEGVQ010000034.1:0-3012 GCA_041178345.1 Acidobacteriota bacterium
CTGCCGTTACTGCTCGGGATGTTCATGCTCGGCGGAAAGCTGCTCACGCTCGCGCTCAACAATCTAGGCATCATCGAGCAACCCTTCCAGAGAGGCGTGGTGTGGGACTCGTCCACGCCCGCCAGGGTGATCGGCCCCGTCGTCGGCTCCGACAAGTTCGAAGCGCCGCTGGTGGTGTTCCGCGACGCCGCTAATCAGGCCGGTGTTCTGTTGGGCGTCAGGCGCGACCGCTTCACCAGTTACGGCGAGGTGTTCTATACGAATCCGACCTGCGACCCGACGCTGGAAGGTAGCTCGGGTTACCCGAAGATCCGCGCCTGGAACACGCCAGTTGCAACGGGACTGAGTGGTGGCAGCTTTGTCGGTCTGCCTCCTGTCGGGTATCCTCCGACCGGCTTCGACTACCAGATGCTCGCGACCGGCTACGCCATGGGGAGCGGGAACATCTTGTACAAGAGCGCCCAGTTGTCCGCCAGCGCGAGTCCGGCCCCGCCACGGGAGGACCTGCACTGGGCCTCGAACGTCCTGTCGTGGCCTGGGCGATTTGCCGCAGCGGCCCTGTCGCTCATTGAACGTCCGCTGTTGGCGCAGACCGTGACGTTCTTCGTGGTGACCGGCAACACCGGCGCGCAGACCCAGATCGACGTCAATCACACCTCCGCCTTTTACGTCGTCGTCTCGAGCAACACGTTAAGCAGCGGCGGTGGGAAGTTCGCGATGAAGAGGGGATCAGGCACGACCGCCGACATCACGCTCACGCTCAGGGTAGCAGGCCCGTCCGGCACGGTGGTCGCCCAGCGCACCCTTGGCCCCAGCGTATTCAGCACCAGCAGCTTCGACTCCGTCGACTTCGTGTTTCCGCCAACCGCGCTGGCGTCAGGGACCTACTTCCTGTCGCTCACCTCGAACGCTCCGGACGTACAGTCGGAGGCCTATTTCATCAAGGGTCTTAGAGAAGCAGCAGTCTTGGACGCTAGCGGTCTGCCGGTTTCAGGCGCGACCACTACCGCGACACCGGAGATCGCCAACATCACGCTATCGAAGACGGCAGCCGCGACGGTCGCCACATCGGGGGCTATGACCTACGCCATCGGCCTGGGCAACGACGGTGGGGCAATTAGTGGAACCTCCGCCACCGTCCGTGAGCAACTGCCGGCCGGCGTGGTGGCAACCGCCGTCACTCCGGGTACCGGCGTATCGAGCGTGTCGTGTGGCTCCTTGCCCTCTGGTGCCGGCGCGCTCCTGACCTGCACGGTGGCGCTGACGGCCGGGATACCCAGTGGCTCACCGACCGGCACGGCCGCCTTCACGCTCAACGTCACGGCCCCGGCCTCAGCCGGAACCATCACGAACTATGCGTCAGTCGATCCGACCGGCGGGTCGAGCCCGGCGACGCCAGGGGCTGGTTGCACGACGACGAGTTGCGGGTCAGCGAGCACCGATGTGCAGGCGGGGGGCGCGGGGGGCAGTCTGTTCGTCTGGAAGTCGCAGGACATGACGCCAGCCAGCGCGCCCACACTAAATGCCCCGTGCTTCGAAGTGCCGGCCGCAACCACCGTTGAGCGCCTGGTGACCGCCGTCCCGGTCATCGACTTCGACGGCCTCGTCAACGACGGATCAGGGCCGTACCGGCGGCCCTTCCGGGTGGCATACCCGACAGCCGGGGCGCCGCTCGCGCAACCGTGCCCCAACGGCGAGTGCTCGTAGTGTCGATGGCGGAGTAGAGAAGTGGCTTCGAACATCAGACGCACACGGCGTGGCAACTGAGCCGCGGCGCGCCGCTCACGCCGTCGCCGCTGGTTGTTGGTGATGAGCTATGTGTGGTGACCGACGGCGGCATTGCCACCTGCCTTGACGCGCGCACCGGCGCCACTCTTTGGCAGCAGCGGTTGGGCGGCACGGTTTCAGCGTCCCCCGCTTTTGCCGGGGGGAGCATATACTTTCCGTCTGAGCAGGGCGTAACCACGGTCATTGCGCCGGGGAAGGACTTTCGCCGGTTGGCGGCCAATCGCCTCGACGGTGGCCGGCTGGTCTCGGCTGTCTCGGATGGATCGTTGTTCTTACGGACTGATAGCTACTTGTACCGGATTATGGAGACACCTCGATGAACACACGTCGCGCGATTTCTTCACTGCTGATGCTGGCCATGATGTTGATGGCGAGCGCGTCGGCGTACGCCCAGGCTACCGGCACGAAGCCGTTCGAACCCCAGGTCGGGCAGGCCGGCAAGGACGTGGTGTGGGTTCCCACGCCCCAGGCCGTCGTCGACAAGATGCTCGACATGGCGAAGGTCACCAAGGACGACTTCGTGATGGACCTGGGCTCGGGCGACGGCCGCACGGTGATCACCGCGGCCAAGCGCGGCGCGCGGGCGATGGGTGTTGAGTACAACCCCGACATGGTGGAACTGTCGAAGAAGAACGCCGAAGCGGCGGGGGTGTCCGCCCGCGCGACGTTCGTGAAGGCCGACCTGTTCGAGACCGACTTCTCGAAGGCCGACGTCATCACCATGTTCCTGCTGCCCTCGATCAACATGAAGCTTCGCCCGAAGCTGCTCGACCTCAAGCCGGGCACGCGCATCGCGTCGAACACGTTCACCATGGAAGACTGGCAGGCCGACGAGACCTCGACCGAGACTGAGGGCTGCTCGAGCAGCTGGTGCACGGCGCTGTTCTGGATCGTGCCGGCCAAGGTGGAGGGCACGTGGGGCACGCCGAACGGCGACCTCAAGTTGACGCAGACGTTCCAGATGATTTCGGGAACCCTCGGCAACCAGGCCCTCCAGGGCCGCCTGCGCGGCGCCGAGATCACGTTCACGGCCGGGAACACGAAGTACGCCGGCACGGTTGATGGCAACACGATCAAGCTGACGTCGCCGTCGGCGATGACCGCGACCAAGAAGTAGAGTTCGGCTTTAGCCGGATGGCAGGCTCCCGAAACGGGCAGGATTGACCTTCAGGCATCCTGCCCGTTTTGCGTTTTCAGGCCAAAAATGTCTACAAATGTCACCAA
>JBEGVQ010000035.1:0-60114 GCA_041178345.1 Acidobacteriota bacterium
GCCCTCGCGCAGGATGCCCTGCTGCGTGATGTAGTCGAGCGAGGAGGTGTTGTAGGTGTCGACCCGCTTGAGGCCGTCTTCGACGTCGCACTTCACGATCGGCCCGATGCCGGCGTAGAGGTTCGGGTCGTTGGGGAAAAAGAAGTCCGGCTCGCCGCAGGCCGGCCGCGCATTGGTCTCGCTGACCGGGTTCACGGAGACGAAGTAGCGGACACGGTCGCTGACCTTGCCGGCGACGCTCAGAATCGCCATGCCGACGCGGCCTTGTTTCTCGAAGCCCAGGGCCGCCTGGGCGCCGTCGTGCGACCAGCCCATCACCAGCTCGCCGCCGAACTTGACGCGTTCGCTTTGCGAGAACTTGAAGCCAAACAAGTCCACGGCGTCAGCGGCCGGTTCCGGGGCCGGCGCGGTCGGTTGGGCGAAGGCGGGAGCGGCGGTCAGCAGGGTGAGGAGCGCGATCGCCTGGCACCGCGATCGGGATCGGACGAAGCGGTTCGAAACAGACACCTGACGGGATTCTACTCGCTCTTGGCGGCGCGCGGGTGCGATTTGCGGTAGACGTCGATCAGCTGCGCGGCGTTGACGTGGGTGTAGCGCTGGGTCGTGCTGAGCCGCGAGTGGCCCAGCAACTCCTGGATGGCCCGGAGGTCCGCGCCCCGCTGCAGCAGGTGCGTGGCGAACGAGTGGCGCAGCGCGTGGGGGCTGATGCCCAGGCGCGTACTGCACAGGGCCACGTAGCGGCGCAGCATGCGGTCGACGCTGCGGCCCGTCAGCCGGCCGCCGCGCGCGTTCAGGAACAGCGGATCGACGGCGGGCCGGTGACGGACCGCCGCGGACGCCTTTCGCCGGGGCGCGATTGCGGTGCGGCGGCTGGCCCGCGCCTGGCGCGCGGCCAGAATCGCGGCCCGGTCGGCCATCCAGGCGCGCAGCGTGGCGGCCGCGTTCTGGTTAAACGGCAGCAGCCGCTCCTTGCCGCCTTTGCCCATGACGCGAACCATCCGGCTCGACAGGTTCAGGTCCTCCAGGTTGACCCCGACCAGTTCGCTCAACCGCAGTCCCGAGGCGTAGAACAACTCGAGAATGGCGCGGTCGCGGCGGCCCAGCGGGTCGGCGGTGCTCGGCATCTCAATCAGCCTGGCCATCTCCGGTTCCGACAAGTGCGTGGGGATGGCCTGGTCGCGCTTGGGCGCCACGGCCATGACGGTGGGGTCGTGCTCGATCAGCTCTTCCCGCCGCAGGTACTTCACGAACGTGCGCAGCGCCGACAGCTTGCGCGCCACCGACGACCGCGCCTTTCCCGCCTTGTTCAACTCCGCCAGGTGCGCACGCACCGAGGTCGGGCCAAGGTCGTCCGGGGTCAGGGCCGACAGCTTGCGGTCCTGGTCGGCGGCCACCCAGGCCAGGTACTGGGTGATGTCGCTCTCGTAGGCGCGCACGGTGTGCGGCGACACGTGCCGATTCAGCTTGAGGTAGGCGAGGAATGCCTTCAGGTGCTCACGCACGAACGGCTGCTCCACGCCACATCTCCAGGTCCGCCAGCGCGCGCTCGGCGATCATCAGCTTCTTCTTCATCTTGTCGCGCGGCGGGTCGTCCAGGGGCGGCATGATGCCGTGCGTGATATTGGTCGGCTGATAGTTCTTGGGATCGGCGTGCGAGACGTAATGGGCCAGCGAGCCAATCGCGGTGGTTCGCGGTGGCGCCTGCGGCGCCTCGCCGCGGGCCAGGGCGGCGGCATTGCGGCCCGCCACCAGGCCTGAGGCCGCTGATTCCACGTAGCCTTCGACACCCGAGACCTGCCCGGCAAAGAACAAGTCGGGCCGGTGCCGGGTCTGCCACGTCGGCAGCAGCACCTTGGGACCGCAGATATAGGTGTTGCGGTGGACCATGCCGAAGCGCACGAACTCGGCGTTCGCAAGGCCCGGAATCATCTTGAGCAGGCGCGACTGGTCGCCCCATTTGATCTGGGTCTGGAAGCCCACGAGGCTGTAGTGGTCGCCGGCCAGCGTGTCCTGGCGCAATTGCACGACGGCGTATGGCAGGCGGCCGGTGCGCGGGTCCTTGAGGCCGACCGGCTTCATGGGGCCGAAGCGCAGCGTGCCCTCGCCGCGGTGCGCCATCACCTCGATCGGCAGGCAGCCTTCGAAGAACTTGGTGTTGTCGAAATCGTGGACCGTCGCCGACTCGGCGGAAATCAACGCAGCGTAGAAGGCGTCGTACTCCGCCTTGGTCATGGGGCAGTTCAGGTAATCGCCCTCGTCGCTGGCTTCGAGCGCCTCGCCCGGAACGGCGCTCCACACGTTGCGCCCCCACCGCGAGGCGCGGAACACCTTCGACAGGTCGATCGATTCAGCCAGCACGATCGGGCTGATGGCGTCGTAGAACGACAGGTGCTCGTCCCCAACCATGGCCTGGATGTCGCGTGACAGCGCGTCGGAGGTGAGCGGGCCGGTCGCGATAATGACCGGCGACCATTCGGCGCCCGGCACCCGGGCCACTTCCCCACGCGCGACGCGAATGCGCGGATGGCCCTGCACCCGGTCGGTGACCGCTTTCGAAAACGCATGGCGATCGACGGCCAGAGCCGCGCCGGCCGGCACGCGCGTCGCATCAGCCGCCGCCATCACCAGCGACCCGAGCCGGCGCATCTCCTCCTTGATCAGGCCCACGGCGTTGTCGACCTTGTCGGCCCGAAAGGAGTTGCTGCAGACGAGCTCGGCAAGGCCGCCGGTCTGGTGAACCGCTGTCGGCCGCACCGGCCGCATCTCGTGAATCGTCACGTCGGCGCCGGCTTCAGCGGCCTGCCACGCTGCCTCGCAGCCGGCCAGCCCGCCGCCAATGATGTGAATCATGTTGCTTGAAACTTGAAGAGTAAAAGTTGAGAAGTCGAAAGTTGGTAGTTGAAGTTGAAAGTTTCAGTGCCAGTTTCAGTTGCCAGTGTAACGCGTTGTGCCGATTGCCAGAACTGAAACTGAAACTGCAACTGCCAACTTCAACTACCAACTACCAACTTTTCAACTTCCAACTTTCTGCGCGCAACCGGTTAGGGTTGCCTTAACTACCGCGCGGCGGCGAAGAACTCGCGCGTCAGCCGGCGCAGCAGCGCGATCGACCCCAGGACCGCGACCAGGTTCGGAATCGCCATCAGCCCATTGAGGGTGTCGGCCACATCCCAGACCAGATGCAGCGAACCGACGGCACCGAGATAGATGAACCCCAGCCAGGCGATTTTGTAGGGCATGGCGGCGCGGGCGCCGAACAGGTAGACGATGCCGGTTTCACCGTAGTAGCTCCAGCCAATCACCGTGGAGAACGCGAACAGCACCAGGCTGGTCGTCACGACGAGGTTGCCCCAGGTGCCGGGGAGGCCCACCGAGAAGGCCTCGCCGGCGAGCGCCGCGCCGGTGGTGCCGCCAGACCAGACGCCAGTCACCAGGATCACCAGCCCGGTGGTGGTGCACACCAGGATCGTGTCGATGAACACCTCGAAGATGCCGTAGAGCCCCTGCCGGACGGGATGGTCGGTCTTCGCCGCGGCGTGCACCATCGGCGCGCTGCCGAGGCCCGCCTCGTTCGAGAACAGGCCGCGAGCGATGCCGTAACGCATGGCCAGCATGATCGTCGAGCCGGCAAAGCCGCCGGTCGCGGCCGCGCCCGAGAACGCGCTCGTGAACACCAGCGACAGCGCCGCCGGAATCTCGGCCGCGAAGCGCACCAGGATGAACAATCCGCCACCCAGGTAGAAGATCGCCATGAACGGCACGAGGTATTCGGTGAACTGGCCGATCCGCTTGATGCCGCCGAGGATGACCGCGGCCGTCAGGATGGCCAGCACCACACCGGTGATCGACGGACTTAAGCCAAACGACGCCTGCAGGCTGGCCGCGACCGAGTTCGACTGCACCATGTTGCCGATGCCGAAGGCGGCGAGCGCGACGAAGCCCGCGAAGATGGTGCCCAGCCACGGCAGGCCCATCCCCTTGCTCAGCACGTACATCGCACCGCCGCGCATCTGCCCGGTGCTGTCCTTCTCGCGGTAGTGCATCGCGATCACGATCTCGGCAAACTTGGTGCACATGCCGAGGACGCCTGAGACCCACAGCCAGAACAGCGCCCCGGGTCCGCCAATGGAAATCGCGGTCGCGACACCAGCGATGTTACCGACGCCCACCGTCGATGCCAGCGCGGTCGCCACGGCTTGGAACGGCGACACCTCGCCGGGCCCGGCGGCCTTTTGCGTCAGCTTGCCCAGCACTTCGCGGAGCGCGAAGCCGAGATAGCGGAACTGGACACCGCCGGTGAGGATCGTCAGCAGCAGGCCCGTGCCGACCAGCAGCACAATCATCGGCCAGCCCCAGACGTACCCGTTCAGCCAGCTGTTCGCAGCAGTAATCGTCTCGATCATGTTGGCGATATCTTACGCGGACTTCTTCCTGGCGGCTTTCTTCTTCGCCGGCGCCTTCGCTGCCTTGCGGCCGCGGGCCGGCTTCTTCGACTTCGACATGCCGGCGCGGGCGGCCAGCAACTCCACCGCCGCCGACATCGTCACCGCCTCGACCTGCGTGCCCTTCGGCACCGAGGCGTTGGTGGTGCCGTCGGTCACGTACGGACCGTAACGGCCATCGAGAATGCGCACGTTCTCGCCGCTCTCGGGATGCTTGCCGAGAGCCTTGAGTTCCTTGGGTTCGGCCCGCTGGCGGCGACCCGACTTCTTGGGCTGCGCCAGCAATTCCTTGGCGCGCGCCAGCGAAATCGCATAGACATCGTCACTGTCTTCGAGCGAGCGGAACTCGGTGCCGTGCTTGACGTAGGGACCAAAGCGGCCGACGTTCGCCAGGATGGCTTCGCCGTCTTCACCGACGCCCAACTCGCGCGGCAGCGACAGCAGCTTCTGGGCGACCTCGAGGGTGATGGTGTCTTCCGTATGGTCACGGCCAAGCGACGCGCGGCGAGGCTTGAGGTCGCGGTCTTCCGGGGTCTCGCCCAACTGCACGTAGGCGCCAAAACGGCCGTGCATGACGTAGACGTGCTGGCCGCTGGCGGCATCGACGCCCAGTGATTTCGGCCCCTGCGCCTTGGCCTTGAGCAGCGCGATCGCCTTGTCGAGCGTGAGATCGGCCGGTGCCAGATCGTCCGGCAGCGAGGCGCGCGGACCGCCATCGGCCTGCGACCCCAGCTGCAGGAACGGACCGTAGCGGCCAATGCGCACGCGAATGGCCAGGTTGCTTTCGGGATCGATGCCGAGCTCGATGATCGGGTACTCGATCGCCTGCCCCTTGTCCTCGACGAGGTGCTCGAGGCCGGGGTGCTTGCCGTCGCCGCGATAGAACTCGGCCAGGAACACCAGCCAGTCCTTCTCGCCGTTGGAGATCTTGTCGAGAATTTCTTCCATCTCGGCGGTGAACGCGAGATCGACGTAGTCGCCGAAGTGATTGCGCAGCAAGCGCGTCACGGCGAACGCGGTGAAGCTCGGCACCAGGGCCTTGCCCTGCCTGGAGATGTAGCCGCGGCGCTGAATCGTGGCGACCGTGGGCGCGTAGGTCGACGGCCGGCCAATGCCCTCTTCTTCGAGCTTTTTCACGAGCGACGCTTCGGTGTAGCGCGCCGGCGGCGAGGTCTGGTGGCCCTTGGCGTCGAGCCCCAGCAGGATCAGCTCCTGGTCCATCTTGTCGGGCGACCATACCTGGTCGCCGACCGACAGCTTGGGCAGCACGGTGTCCTGTTCGAGCAGTTCGGCCGACGGGTCGTCCGAGCCCTCGACATAGGCGCGCAGGTAGCCGGCAAACTCGATCGCCTTGCCGCTGGCGTTGAAGGTCGCGGCGACGCCGGTGCTGGTCTCGCCGGCAATCTCCACCGACGTGCGCAGCAGCTTGGCATCGGCCATCTGCGACGCCACGGCGCGCTTCCAGATCAGGTCATAGACGCGCATCTCGTCGCTTTCGAGAATGCGTTCGAGCGAGGCCGGCGTGCGGCGGAAGTCGGTGGGACGAATCGCCTCGTGCGCTTCCTGCGCGTTGCGGACCTTGGTCTGGTACTGCCGCGGCCCCTTGTGGAAGTCGGCGCCGTACAACTCGACCACCGCATGCTCTGCTTCGACCAGCGCCTTGCTGCTGAGCGTCGTCGAATCGGTTCGGTGATACGAGATCAAACCCTCGAGGTCGCCGCCGCCGAGGTCCATACCCTGGAACAGCCGTTGCGCGATCTGCATCGTGCGCTCGGACGAGAAGCCGAGCTTGCGGTTGGCTTCCTGCTGCAGCGTGGAGGTGGTGAACGGCGGCGAGGGGCGCTGCGTGAAGGGCTTCTCTTCGACGCTCGTCACCGACCACGGCAGCTTGCGCATCAGCGTTTCGCGCAACTCGGTGGCGGTCGTCTCGTCGAGCAGCCGGACGCTGTTTGACTCGAGCACGCCCTTGCTGTCGAAGTCCTTGCCGGTCGCGACGCGCTGGCCGCCGATTTTGGCCAGGGTCGCGCCGAACTCGATTGCGCCGCCGCGCAGCTGCGCCTCAAGGTCCCAGTAGCTCGCGGTCCGGAATGCCAGGCGTTCTTCTTCGCGCTCGACGATCACCCGCACCGCGACGCTTTGCACGCGCCCCGCGCTGAGGCCGGTCTGCACCTTCTTCCACAGCACCGGCGACAACGTGTAGCCATAAAGGCGATCGAGAATGCGCCGGCTCTCTTGCGCACGGACGAGGTTTTCGTCAATGTCGTGCTGTTCGGCCAGCGCCGCCGTGACGGCTTCCTCGGTGATCTCGTGAAAGACGATGCGGCGAACCTTGACCTTGGGCTTGAGCAGCTCCTTCAGGTGCCAGCTAATGGCTTCGCCTTCGCGGTCGGGGTCGGTCGCGAGAATCAATTCCGACGCGTCCTTCATGGCGGCCTTGAGGGCCGTCACGTTCTTCTTCTTGTCGCCGGGCACCACGTAGTACGGCGTGAACTCGCCGTCGGTATCGATGCCCAGGCGGCCCCACGACTTGCCCTTGATCTCGGCGGGAACCTCGGCAGCCGACTCCGGAAGGTCCCTGATGTGGCCGTAGCTGGCCTCCACCCGGTACTTCTTTCCCAGGAAACGAGACAAGGTTCGGGCTTTGGCGGGCGACTCGACAATTACTAGCGGTATTGGCATCGAAAGTCTTTACACCTTACTCCGGGATCGGACGAACCGCCCTGATCCAATTCTTCGAATTTCGCCGGTCAGCTCCCATTCGAGGAGCCGCGCGAGCGCATCCCCCGCCGGAATTTTCAGCTCAGCAGCGATGTCATCTACCGTGAATTCAACGGTTTCCGGGGTTTCGCGCGCGAACCCTCGCGGGTGGCCGATGCCCATCTCCTGCAGGATATCGACCGCAGACTCGACCAGCTTTGCCCCGTCCCTCAACAAGGCATGGGCGCCGCGGTTACGGCCGCCCGCCGTCAAACCGGGCATGGCCATAACGTCTCGCCCCTGGTCGGCGGCCAAACGCGCCGTGATTAGTGACCCACTTTTCTCGGCCGCCTCGACTATCACCACCGCGCGCGACAGGCCGCTGATGATGCGGTTGCGCTTGGGGAAGTTGCCCGGGAACGGACGCATGCCAGGCGGAAACTCGGTCAGCAGCAGTCCGCCGGCGCCGATGCGATCGAACAGGGCCGCATTCTCTTCGGGGTACACGCAGTCGATTCCCGTACCCAGCACGGCAATGGTCGTGCCCCCGGCATCGAGCGCGCCGGCGTGCGCCGCGGTATCAATGCCGCGCGCCAGCCCGCTGGCGACGACAATCCCGACCCGGGCCAGGTCGCCGGCCAGCGCCTCGGCCGCCGCCGTGCCGGCTCGCGACGCGGCGCGCGCGCCGACCACGGCGATCACGGTCTTGTTACAAATCGAGAGATCGCCGCGGAACCACAGCACGGCGGGCGGGTCGGGGATCTCGGTCAGGAGATGAGGAAAACACGACGAGCCGAGCCGGATGGTATCCATGCGGAAACCTCGGCCGACGGCCGCCTGACCTTCCGACGACGATACCCCGCCTCCGCAGCGGTGTCTACAGCCTTGCTTCGGCGCGGCAGGCGTCGTCCGAGGGGGTTGTCCACGGCCTTTGACAGGACCGTCGGGGTGACCGCGCGCGTCCTATTGTTAGCTTGCCCCCCTTTGGGGGGGCCGCTATAGTGCGAAGTAGGAACCCATGTCTGTTCGTCCCCTGGTTTTGGCGTTGTTCGTGGTCGTGGCGCCGGTTCCACTCGCGTGGGCCGAGCAGCGGGGTCCGGCCAAGGAACAGGTCGAGTTCGGCATCCAGGTGGCGCAGCGCGGTCTGTGGAAAGAGGCGACCTATCGCTGGGAGCGCGCCACCCAGCTGGATCCCACTTACGCCGCAGCGTTCAACAACCTCGCCGTCGCCTACGAGCACGAAGGTCAGTTGGCAAAGGCGCGAGAGGCGTACGAGAAAGCGCTCGCGCTCGAACCCAACAATGCGCTCGTCCGGCAGAACTACGACCTGTTCAAGGAAATCAATGACCGCGCGACTCAGAAAGACGGTCGCTAGTCTCCCGGCCACGGGCCGGGTAAGAGCACTGCTGTGCCTGGCGCTGGTGGCGGTTCTCGCGGCATGCTCGCCAAGCTATACCGAGATCCCGATTGAAACGCCGATCCAGCCCAAGCTGGACGTGACCCCGTTTCAACGCATCTTCATTGCCGGCTTCATTGCCGGTGCCAATGATGATGTCGACGCCAACATGGAAACGGTGCGCCTGCTGCGCAGCCAGCTGCGCAACAAGGGCGTGATGCGCGTGATCGACGCTGACACGCTGCCGCTGCTGGAGGTCGCCAAGCAAAGCGGCGAAGCCAGCCCCCCACCGGTGCCCGACCAGCAGGCCGCCGCGCCGGCGCCGGAACAGGACCCGAACAAGCCGCCGGTCTTCAACGACGAGCGGGACCTCGAGCCCTACAACCACATCTTCGCGAACGTGGCGTATTGGAAGCGGATTGGCGAAGAGTTCCAGCAGCCCCTGATCGTGACCGGCGCCGTGCTGTTCGCACCGCAACAGCGCGCCGGATTCGTCCAGCGCGAACAGGAAGTGTACGACTCGTTCGGCCGGCGGCAGGTCGTGCCGGTTCGCACCTACATGGAGCGCAAGGGCTTCGTGCTGCGGCCCACTTTTATCTTTATCGACGGGCGGACCGGCGAAACCCTGCACAGCGAGACCTTCCGGGAAGAGATTCTCTACAACGCCAACCAGCAGACCCCGGCCCTGTCGTCCTATTTCGAGCTCATGGACCGGCTGCTCCCGGCCTTCCTTAACACGTTGAGCGCACAGAAGATAAAGGGCACTCGCACCCTCCTGAAATAGGGGCGGGTTAGGCTGGCAGGGCGGGATGGGGCGGGTCCCATCACCCTACCAGCCCAACCCGCCCTACCAGCCGCACCCGCCCCCGTGCTATCCTTTGAAGTTCCTGTGGCGCGGAAATTCACTTCCGCCGCCCGAATCGGAGAGTTGACCGTGTTTGCAATCATCCAGGCCTCGGGCCGCCAGTTCCGTGTCGAGACGGGCGCCATCATCGCCATCGACGGACACAACGCCGGCGACGCCGGCGGCGAAGTCTCGTTCGACCAGGTCCTCCTCGTCAGCAATGACGCCGGCGACGTGACCGCCGGCACGCCCTTCGTCACCGGCGCGAAAGTGCTGGGTGTCATCGGCGAGCTCGACAAGACCAAGAAGATCCGCGTATTCAAGAAGAAGCGGCGCAAGCAGTACCGTCGGACCAAGGGCCATCGCAGCCTCCTGACGCGCGTCCGCATCACCGACATCCAGGTTTAGAGATAGAGCGCTGTAATGGCTACTAAAAAAGGTCAGGGATCGTCTCGTAACGGCCGCGACAGCAACTCGCAGCGGCTCGGCGTCAAGCGCTTCGAAGGCAACCTCGTCACCGGCGGGTCGATCCTCGTGCGCCAGCGTGGCCGCAAGTACCAACCCGGGCTGAACGTCGGCCTCGGCAAGGACGACACCCTCTTTGCCAAGGTCACCGGCAAGGTGAAGTTCGAAGATCACGGTCAGCGCGGACGCTTCATCTCGGTCCACCCGGTCGAGTAACTAAGTAAGTGTTCGTCGACGAAGTCGACATCCACATCAAGGCCGGCGACGGAGGCAGGGGTTCCCTCAGCTTCCGTCGCGAGAAGTTCGTCCCCAAGGGCGGCCCTGACGGCGGCAACGGTGGCTCCGGCGGTTCGGTTTACGTGGTCGCCGACCCCCATCGCAACACGCTCGTCCACTTCCGCTTCAATCCTGATTACAAGGCCCAGCGCGGCGGCAACGGCGCCGGCGCCCTGCGTACCGGCCGCGGCGGACGCGACCTCGAGATCCCCGTGCCAGTGGGCACGCTGGTGTTCAAGGTCGATCCGGAAACCGGCGACCAGGTGCAAGCCGCCGACCTCACGGTGGTGGGCCAGCGCGTGCTGCTCGCGCAGGGCGGACGCGGCGGGCTTGGCAACGCGCACTTCGCGACCTCCACCAATCGCGCGCCGCGCAAGGTGCAGCCGGGCGAGTCCGGGGAGGAGTTCGACCTCCACCTCAAGTTGAAGCTGCTGGCTGACGTCGGCCTGGTCGGCTACCCCAACGCCGGCAAGTCGACCTTGATCTCGGTGATCTCGGCGGCCAAGCCGAAGATTGCCGCGTATCCGTTCACCACCCTCACGCCCAATCTCGGCGTGGTGGCGCTCAGCGGCGATCGCGACTTCGTGGTCGCCGACGTGCCGGGGCTGATTGAAGGCGCGCACGAGGGTCACGGCCTGGGGCACCAGTTCCTGCGCCACATCGAGCGCACCAAGGTAATCATCCACCTCGTGGATGTGTCGAGCGCGTCAGGCCGCGACCCGGTGGACGACTTCGACACCATCCGCCAGGAGTTGAAGCTGTACAACCCGGAGTTGCTCAAGAAGCCGCACCTGGTGGCCGCCAACAAGATCGACGCGATTGACGATCCCAAGCGCGTGGTCGCGCTCGAGAAGCGCGCGAAGAAGCTCAAGCTCAAGTTCTTCCAGATTTCCGCCGTCGCCGGCACCGGCGTCAAGGAACTGATCGAGGCCGCGTGGCCGATCATTGCCAAGGCGCGCGAGCTTGAAGCCAAAGCGATCGAGATCGACACGGAAGAAGATGACGAGCGAGCAGTACCGGCCGACTACAACCCGGCGCTGATGCCGCCCCTGCGCAGCGGCACGCCGAAAAAACGATGACGCTTGGTGTCCTCGGCGGCACGTTCGATCCCATTCACATCGGTCACATCGCGGCGGGCCTGCGGGCCCAAGAAGCCTTGCAGCTCGACCGCGTGATGCTCGTGCCATCACACATTCCACCGCACCGCAGCGCCGGCGCCTCACCCGCCGACCGGCTGGCCATGGCGAAGCTGGCCGCTGCAGACCACCCGGGCTGGACCGTGTCGGACATCGAGCTGCAGCGCGAGGGGCCGTCGTACACGTTCGATACGCTGACTGCACTGGACGCCACCCCTGGGTGGCAGAAATTCTTCATCATTGGGGCCGATGCGTTCGCAGAAATTGCCACCTGGTCGCGCTACCCTGCCGTCCTCGACCTTGCGCACTTCATCGTCGTCGCGCGGCCCGGAATCACGCTACACTCACTCACAGCGCGTGTCCCAGACCTTGCCGACCGCATGACGACACCGGACGCCTTCACGCCCGACGAGAACACCCGCGTGATCCTGCTCGAAACCGCGACCCCTGATGTGTCGTCCACTGAGATCCGCCGTCGCGTTCGCGCGGGCCAGGACATCGGCGGCCTGGTTCCCGATTCGGTCGCGTCCTACATCTCGACCCATCGTCTGTATCTGGAAAGCACCTTGCATGGTTAAAACGACGAGTCCGCGGAAACCCAAGACCAGCACCCGCCTTCGCCCCGACGCCGCCAAGGCTTCGTCGGGCTCCGGCGGGGCAAGCGCGAAGACGGCTGCCATGCCGCGTGTGCCCAAGATGCCCAAGTCGATCCAGGCGGTGATTGACGCGGCGCAGGACAAGAAGGCGACCGGCGTGGTGGTGCTCGACCTGAAGAAGGCGGGCGCGTTCACGGATTATTTCGTGATCTGTTCGGGTGCCAATCCGCGGCAGGTGCAGGCCATTGCCGATTCGATCGAGGGCGCGCTCAAGGGGCAGAAGCAACGGCCCTCGCTCGTGGAAGGCTACGCGCGGGCCGAATGGGTGCTGCTCGACTATTTCGACTTCGTGGTCCACGTCTTCTCGAAGCACGCGCGCGAGTTCTACGCCCTCGACCGCCTCTGGGGCAGCGCCGTCCGCCACGAACTCCCCGACCAGGACTAGCCACCACCGTGGGGACAAACCTTTAGGTTTGTCCATGAGGCGCGCGTGACCCTGCGCGCCGTCGCCAACGTCCTCCTTTCATCCCTCTTCGAGCCGCCCTGCGCGGCGTGTGCGCGAGTGCTTGCCCATCCCCTGGACGGCGCGGTGTGCGAGCAGTGCTGGGCATCGGTCAGGCTCGCGGCGCCCCTGACGGAATACCCGCGCGGTCATGCCATCCAGTGGGCGTGCGCGGTCGATCACTACGAGGGACGGCTCCGCGACATCATTCATGCGCTGAAGTACGAACGCCGGCGCTCGATCGCGAAGCCGCTCGGCAGCTTGATGCGTGAACGTGGCGCGGCACTGCTTGGCGGCGCGGACCTGGTGGTCCCGGTCCCGCTGCATCCCCGGCGCGAACGCGATCGCGGCTTCAACCAGGCCGACGACCTGGCGCGGCAGCTCGGCCTGCCCGTGGTGCCCCTGCTCCGTCGGGTTCGCTACACGACGTCGCAAATCGAGCTGCCAGCCGACGCGCGTCACCAGAACGTCCGCGACGCGTTCCGTTTGGATCGACTCCCGACTGCCGACTCCCCACTCCCGGGAGTGATCGTATTGGTGGACGATGTCTCGACGACGGGGGCGACGCTCGATGCGTGCGCCCGGGTGTTGAAACGTGGCGGGGTCAGAGAGGTGCGGGCGCTGACAGCAGCCCGAGTCGTGACCGGACGGCGCTGAGGACGTCGGCCGACACCGCGTCCTTGTCACGGGCGCCGTCGAGGTGCACCCAGCCCGGGTCGCGGCCCGCCTGGCGAAGGTAACTTTCGCGAACGCGGCCAAGCAGCGGCAGGTCGCGCTCGAACTTGTCGCGGGCCACCTGCTTGCGGTTGAGCGAGGCCTCGGGCGGAATGTCGAGCAGCAGGGTTAACGAGGGCTGCGGCAGGCGCCGCTGGATCTCGGCCAGCCAGGGTGCGTCCAGGCCCTGTGCTTCACCGTAGGCAATGCTCGACGCCAGGTAGCGGTCGCACACCACCATGCGGCCGTGTTCGAGCCATTGCCGAATCTGCGGCCTGAACTCGAAGCGGTTGGCGATGTACAGCAACTGCAGGGTGTCGGGATCGTAGTGACGCTCGCCCTGGAGCGCGCGGCCAATTTCGGTGCCGATGGCCGTCGTGTACTCGGGAAACGTCAGAAACTCGGCGCCATGGCCGGCGGCGCGAAAGGCCGCGAGCAGCCGTTCGGCCTGGGTCTGCTTGCCGCTTTGATCGAGTCCTTCAAAGGCGATCAGATGTCCGCGCGTCGTCACGTTACTCCTCGAGTGCCAGCAGTTCGTCGAGGGTTTGCCGGCGGCGGATGACGCGCCATTCGCCGTTCTCGACCATCACTTCCGGCGACAGCGGCCGGCGTAAATAGGTGTGGGCCATCACGGCGCCATAGGCGCCGACGTCGTGGACGGCCAGGAGGTCACCGACCTCGACCGGCGTCAGTTGCCGATCGCGTGCATACGAGTCGGTGCTTTCGCAAATCGGGCCGACGATGTCGACCGGGCCTGGTTCGCCGGCTCGCGGCACCACGGCGTCAATGCGGTGGAAGGCGTTGTAGAGCGCCGGCCGCATCAACTCGGTCATGCCCGCGTCGACCACGACAAAGCGCTTCGCGCCGGGAAACTGCTTGACGTCAACCACCGTCGTCAGCAGCCGGCCGGCCGGCCCGACCAGCACGCGCCCGGGCTCGATCGCGATCGTGAGGCCGCTGCCCCTGGTGGCTGCGACCAGGGCGCGGACGTAGTCGGCCGGGTTCACCACCGGCGTGCCGTCGTAGGAAATGCCCAGTCCGCCGCCCAGGTCGAGGTGCTGCAGGTGAATGCCTTCGTCCCGTAACGCGTGCGCGAGCGCGGCCACGGCCTCGGCGGCGCGGCGCAACGGCTCGAGGGTCGTGATCTGTGAGCCGATGTGGACGTGAGCGCCGATCGGCATGAGGCCCTGGCGGCTGGCCATCTCGCGAAACAGGGCCGGTGCTTCGTCGATCGGCACGCCGAACTTGTTGGACCGCAGGCCCGTGGAGATGTGCGGATGGCTCTTCGCGTCGATGTCGGGGTTGACCCGCAATGCCACCCGCGCCACCGTGCCTTGTGCGACGGCGCGTTGATCGATGCGGTCGAGCTCGCCTGGCGATTCGACGTTGATGGCCAGCAACCCCAATGACACGGCGCGATCGATTTCGGTCGCGCTCTTGCCCACGCCGGTGAACACGATCTGGTCGGGACGAAAGCCGCAGCGCAGCGCGACCTCAACTTCGCCCAGCGAGTTGGCGTCGCCGTGGCTGCCGAGGGCGTGCAGCAACCGCACCACCGCCAGGACGGAATTCGCCTTGAGCGCGTAGTGGATGGCATGGGGATAGCCGTCGAAGGCCTCGTCCAGCGCCGCGTAGGCGGCGCGAATCAGGTCGGCGTCGTAGACGTAACAGGGCGTGCCGACGCCGGCGGCGATGTCCTGGAGCCGGGCGGTAGACAGGTTTGGAGAAGACGCGGGGGCGGTGACAGCCACTGTCCAGATTCTATCGCGCCGGCTGGGCGATTGGGGTGGGGTGGAATGGTATGATCCGGGGCCGGGGACAGCTCGTCCTCGGCCCACTGCCACATGTCTGATCCCTCGCCAGCGCCCCTGGAAGCCATCGACCCGCTGATCGCGAGCTGTCTGGGCGGCGATCAGACCGCGTGGGAGGAGATCGTGCGCCAGCACCGGCGCAAGGTCTTCAACATCGCCTACAAGTTCACCGGCCGGCACGACGAAGCCGAAGACCTGACGCAGGACATCTTCCTGAAGGTCTTCAAGTCGCTGCACACCTTCGACCGCCGCGCGAACTTCCAGACGTGGCTGGTCAGCGTGAGCCGCAACCTGTGCATCGACCACTACCGCAGCGTCCGCAAGGAGCGCGAGACGATCGACCGCGACGTCGATGCCGGCGCGTTGACGCCGGCGGCGCCTGGCCAGAACGCCTTCCAGGCGCTCGAGCAGGCCGACCGCGTCCAGCTGCTGCGCAAGGCCATGGCCGAGTTGGCGCCGTCGCTGCGCGAAGCGGTCGTCAAGCGCGACCTGCAGGAGCTGTCGTACCAGGAAATCGCCGATCAACTGAACTTGCCTGAAGGCACCGTGAAATCGCGCATCAACCGCGGCCGCACGGAACTGGCCCGCCAGGTGCAACGCATTCGGGAAGAAGACGAAAGGGTAACGGGATGAATCTCACGACCGATCGCGCTCAAGGCGTCGCCATCGTCCGCGTTGGCGAAACGCGCCTGATGTATCCGCTGCTGGCCGACTTCTCGGGCGCGGTCATGGCGCTGCTGACCGCCGGCGACAAGAAGGTGATGATCGACCTGTCGAAGGTCACCTACGTCGACTCGGCCACCATCGGCTGCCTGATGGACCTCTATCGCCAGACCTCGGCGGCGGGCGGAGAATTGCGGCTGGCCGGCGTCAACAAGCGGGTCGAGACCATGCTGACCATGACCGGCGCCCACAATTTCCTCAAGCTGTTCCCGGACGAGGCGGGCGCGCTTCAGAGCTTCGGGAGCTAATCATGCGGAGCATCAAGACCACATCGGGCACCGCGGTCGCGCTCGACGGCGACCTGCTCGCGGTCCTCGAGGCGCTGTTCCACGAAGTGACCGCCAAGAAAGAACTGGAGCGGTCGTTCGAGGACCTGAACCGCGAGATCAACCACCTGATCGACCAGCTCACCGACGAGGAGCGGCGCGCCTACCTGGCCGAGAGCCTGTTCCTGAACCAGGTCAAGTACGAGAACGACAAGCTCGAGGCGTACCTGAAGAAGATCGGGAAGAGTTAGGACGTTAGGACTTCATGTCACTCCACTATCTCGCGAACCGCTACACGTGCTCGTGGCCGTGGTCCATCGGGGTGTTGCTCTGTGACGGCCGCATGGTGTGCGGCTGCGCCGACCCGTATGCCAAGCGCGTGCTCGGCGACACCCGCACCGCGACGGTGTCAGAGGTGTGGCGCGGCGCCACCGCCAGCCAGCTGCGCCTCGACATGAACGCCGGCGGTTCGGAGTTCTGCGGCGACTGCCCGCTCAAGCTGCCGCTCGCCCCCGGCCAGGAACCACTGCAGCGCGATCTCAACGTCGCCCCGCTGCCCGGCCGCCTCTACATCGAGACGACCGCGGCCTGTAACATCTCGTGCTTCCAGTCGTGCTGCGCGCCGGAGACCGGCATCACGAAGACCCGCCAGGCCGGGATGCTCGACTGGGACGTGTTCACGAAGGTCATCGACGAAGCTGGGCCGTCACTCGGCCGCATCGACTTCTTCAACTACGGCGAGGCGTTCCTGCACAAGCGCGCGGTCGAGATGTGCGAGTACATCAAGACCCGCTTCCCGCACATTTACCTCTACACCAGCACTAACGGCCTGGCGTTCACGGACGAGAAGGTCCGGCAACTCGCGCGCTCCGGCATCGACGAGGTGACCTTTTCGATCGACGGCGCGTCGCAGGAGACCTACGTCCGCTACCGCCAGCGCGGCAACTTCGACAAGGCCATCGCCAACTTGCGGGCGCTCATCGACGAGCGCAACCAGGCCGGGCGCGACCTGCCGTTCGTGAACTGGCGGTACATCCTCTTCAACTGGAACGACCAGGACGAGGAAATGGCGCGCGCGCGCCAGATGGCCGCCGAGATCGGCGTCGATCGCCTGTGCTGGGAGATTACCGATCACCCCGAAGATTCGTTCTCGCAACGCTTCAAGCCCGGCTCTGACGGTAACGCGCGGATCCAGCACGAAATCTGGGACAACAGCGGTCTCGGCAATGCCATTCCTGGCATGACGCCACGCGCCGAAATCCACCTGCACTCGCCGCTGCCCGGCCTGCCGTACCTGGTGCGGGCCGCCACCACGCTGCCCCTGGCCCCAACGGTCCGCAACCGTTCCGGACAACCGTTCCGCAAGGCCACCAGCACCGGCCGGCGGCTGGTGCGCCTCGGCGCGCAACTGATGCGCGAAGACGGCACGCTGATCGAACGCGACTACGCGCGCGCCTTCCTGCCCGCCGACCTCGCGCCCGGCGCCGAGATGGCCGTGCCGATCGAGGTGCCCATTCCCGAGACGCCGGGACGCTACGCGCTGAAGTTCGACCTGGTGAGCGAAGGGGTGGACTGGTTCGAGGCTTGCGGCTCGCCGACCACGACCAAGGGATTGTGGGTCGGGTAGGGCGGGTGGGGCCGGCAGGGAGATTACTCATGACTCGAGCAGCAGCCTTCAGCATTGCGATTGTTCTCGTTCTGCGTGTCGATAGTTTCGCGCAGCAGCGCGCCGCTGATGGCGTAACCATCAACGACGAGGGACTGCCGCAGTACGCGACCTTCTCGTTGTGCGCGATCGATCCCGCCACGGGCCAGGCGGGCGCGGGGGTGACGACACGGGTCCCGTTTGTGGGCCGCGCCGTGCCGCACGTGCGCGCCGGCGTCGGCGCCGTCTGCACGCAGGCCTCGACGGTCGTCGAGAACGGGCCGCGCGGGCTTGACCTGATGGCACAGGGCGTGGAGCCATCGGTGGCGGTCGCGCGGCTGCATGCGGACGATCCGCAACGCGAGTCGCGTCAGCTCGGCATGATCGACATGAACGGCCGCTCAGCCGCGCACACCGGCAAGAACAACGGCAACTGGGCCGGCAGCCGGCAGGGGTTGAACTACACCGTGCAGGCCAACATCATGGTCGGCCCCGAAGTGGTCGAGGCGATCGCGACGACCTTCGAGGCCACCGCCGGCACCGGCATGCCGCTCGCCGAGCGCATGATCCTGGCCATGGAGGCCGGCCAGGCCAAAGGCGGCGACCGCCGCTGGGGCAACCTGCAATCGGCCGCGATCAAGATCGCGGACCCGAACGATCCGGGGCGCGGCGGCGATCACATCGCGCTCGCGATCGAAGTGGGCGAACACGCCGAACCGGTCGCGGAACTGAAACGCATCTACTACACTACCGGCCGGCGGCTGGGCTATCGCGCATTCGCGAAGGTCGAAGGCGCCGATGTCGTCGAGTTGAAGCGCATGCTGCACACGCTCGGCTACTGGCGGCCGGCACTGGCCGCTTTCCCGAGCGCGCCTGCGGGCACCAACACGCCCAGGCTGCAGGAGTTGCGAAAGACCAACCCCGCCGCCTACGACACGGCCGTCGCCGAGGCGCGCGAGGCGTCAGCGGCGTTCACGCGCGACTACGCGACGTTCGATGACGAGGCCATTGCCGCCGTGGACAAGTTCCGCGCCGACCAGAGCCTGAACTACCAGGGCAACCCGCCGGGACTGGTCGATCAGCGGCTGGTCGACGCGCTCAGGACTGCGTACTTCGCGAAGACGAAGAAATGAGGTGGCGGCAACCCTTCAGGGTTGCCTGCGCCCTACTCGACCTCGACAGGCGCGATGCAGTCGCGGCTGGCGTCGGCGCCCATTGGCATCCAGCCGGTGAAGTCGGGCTGGGCCGCCATCATCAACACGGGCGCCAGCGCCTCCGGCTTGAACTCGGGGCCGGCCTCCTTCGCCAGTTCGGCGCGAAACGCCGCGAAGCCCGACACCGAAAACACCAGGTAGTACAACTGCCGCGTCGCGCCCATGGCCGACACGCGCCGATACCCCACGCAGCTTGGTGAAATCGCCGCGCGATCGAGCCCGGCGGCCCGCGCCAGGGCCAGGACCCGTTCCGGCGTCACGCCCGCCGGCAACTCCTGGCGCAACGTTAGCGGGATCCCCGGCATGCTGGGCGTCCCCATCGATTCCATCTGCCGGCTGAACAGCTGCCGGAACATGTTCATGGGCAGTTCAGGCGGAGGCCGCAGCGAGGCCACCGAGCCCTGCGAATCGGCGGCGGTATCGACGCCGAGCGTCCAGCCCTGCAGGTGCCGCGCCGACATCTGGTACGGCTCGGCCCTCACGCTCTGCGCCGAACGCACAAACAGCCAGCCGCCAACCGCGATCACCACGAGGCCGATGGCCACCTTGACGAGCGGGTGCATTTTCTTGACGGCCATTACGGTTCCCGCGATGCCGTATAGGCCGCGATCGCGATCATCTCGTCGATCGTGAGCTTCTCTACCGAGGCCGTCATCAACGCCGACCACGGTCCCTGGCGGACGCCTTGCTGCAGATCAAACAACTGCCGCACCATATAGCTCGGCGACCGGCCGGCCAACGGCGGCACCGGACCGAGTCCCTTGAGGTCGGAACCGTGACAGGTCCCGCAGGTCCTCGCGAGTGACTCGCCCTTCGCGATGCTGCCCTTCGGCACGTAGGCGACGAAACCAGACGATGCGTCACGCAACTCTGTTCGCCGCAGGTCCTCGGGCATTTCGATGATGCGTTGACCGAGTGGTTCGGTTCCGGTGCCGGCGGGTACGTGCATCGATCCCGCGATCCGGGTCTTCGGCACGTCATCCGCTTCAACGACGCGGATCCACTTCTTGAATGGGAACGATGCGAAGTAGGCCGCCGCCGTCCGGACCTCCTCGTCGTTGGCCGCCTTCGCATCCTGGATCATCGCGTTGGGCGGGCCCATCCGCGGCTCGGCGCTCTTGCGATCGCCGTTCTTGAAGTCGGCCATCTGCTGGACAATGTAGGCGGCGGGCAGGCCCGCGAGCGAAGCGTTTTCGGGGCGGCCCTGGCCGTTGACCAGGTGGCAAAAGCCGCACGCGCGCAGTTCGGGGCGGCGGCCCTTCGCCACCGAGTCGGGCATGGGCGGATGCGCCGACGGATGCCAGTCGGGCGGATTGAACGCATCGCGGGTCTGCGCGATCGTCAGCGAAGCGCCGCTGCCCGGCACTTGCCTCGGCGCCGGGTCTGGCGGCGCGGGCGTGGCGCCTGGCACCGGCGGTGGATTCACCGTGTACGCCCACGGCGGCGGCGCCGGTGCCTGCGCAGACGCCGCCACCGCAGTAATGCCGAAGAGGAGAAGGGCTAATCCGAAACGGTGAGTCATGCGTGCTACTTCCTCGGCAATTCGAACACGTAGAGCGTGTGACCGTTGGCCGGCGGGTTGATCTCCGGCGTGATCGTCCGCGGCACAACGCGCGGACTGCCGCCGCCGACACCGGTCGTGACGGCCACGTACTGCTTGCCGTTGGCCGAGAACGTGACCGGGAAGCCCTGTACGGCCGTGCCGAGTCGCGCTGACCACAACACTTCGCCGGTCTTCACGTCGTGGGCCCGGAACTGGCGGTCGAGGTCGCCAATGAACATCACGCCACCCGCGGTGCTCAACGCGGCGGTGAGGTAGGCCGCACGCTGCTGGCGGCTCCACGTCTCCTTCATCGTCGTCACGTCGATGGCGAGGAGCTTGCCGACGTTGCCGTCGCTACCCGGCATCTCGAAGAACCGACGGCCGGCGGCCGTGCCGCCGGAGCCTTCGGCAAACTCAACCTTGCGCGCGACGATTTCCATGCACGACTGGCTGAGCGGGATGATCAACTGCCGCGTCGGCGGGTGATACGTCATGGCCTGCCAGTTGTGGCCGCCCTCGGTGCTCGGGCACACCGTCAACCACTCGTCCAGCTTCTGCTCGATGATGTCCCGCCGGTAGGTCGGCGTGCCCTTCTCGGGATCGATCTGGTCGAACATGTTCTGGAACACGGTCTGCTGGTAACCCAGGAACTTGCCGGTCTTGCGCTCCAGCTTCCACAGGATGCCGGCCTTGCCGATGGTGAAGAGCGCCTGCTCGGGGCCGTTGTCGATGAGCACGCGCTCGAACACCTCGTCCTGGTCCAGCGTCTCGCCGGGGATGTGCTGGTAGTGCCAGGCGAGGGTGCCGTCCGCCACCCTGATCGCCACCGTCGAACCGGTGTAGAGCGCCGCGTCGCTGACCTTGGTGCCGCGGCTCGCGGGCATCCACGGTTTCGGCTGGGCCACGCCGTAATAGACGAGATCGAGCTCGGGATCGTAGCTCCCCACAATCCAGGTATCACCGCCGGCGCGCATGCCGTCGGGCAGCGCCCCCCACGTGTCGCCACCCGGCTCGCCGGTGCGCGCCACGGTGTGGAACTTCCACAACAGCTGGCCGGTCTTCGCGTCGTAGGCACTGATGAAGCAGCGCTCGTTGGCGCGGAAACGGTCGCACCCCTGCAGACCCTGGATCACCCGGCCTCGCGCCACCAGCGGGCCGCTGGTCTGGTAGTAGCCCACGGCGTTGTCGGCCACCGTCACGTTCCACACCACGGCCCCGGTGCGGGCGTCGAGCGCGTAGAGCTTGGCGTCGGTAGTCGACAGGAAGATCTTGTCCTCGTAGATCGCGATGTTGCGCATCGACGCGAACGAGCCGACGGCGGCGTTGGGGCCGACCTGGTTTTCCCAGATCAGGTCGCCGGTCGCGGCATCGAGCGCCTGCACCATGTTCAGCGTGTGGGTGAGGTACATGATGCCGTTGTGCACGAGCGGCATCGGCTGGTTGGAGCCGCCCTCGTTCATGGCCCAGCTCCAGGCCAGCTTCAGGTCCTTCACGTTTCTCGTATTGATCTCGCCAAGCGGGCTGTAGCTCCATGCCTGGTAGTTGCGCCGCGCCATGAGCCAGTCGCCCGGGGCGGGGTTCTTCAGCATGGCGTCGGTCACCGGCACGTAGTTCTTCACTTCGCCCTTGACCGAGTGTCCACGTGGCGGCGGGGCGGCGGCGCGCGCCGGCGGGGCGGTGCCGGCGGGGGCGGCGCCGGCGGGGGCGGCCGCACGCTGGCCGGTGGCGATGCTGCCGATGGGCGTCGACATCGCCAGCGCCAGCGGCTGGGCCCCGGCGGTTGCGCCATTGAACTGCAGGATGTAGGCCGTGATGCTGAGGTACTCAGCCTCGCCCAGGCTGGGGCGTCCTGGCGGCATCGTCGCCGCCATGTACTCGACCAGGTCCTTCGTGGTCCGGCCGCGCCAGGTGGTCATGAAGTTGGCCCCGGCCAGCGCCGGCGCTTCGTTCTGGCCAACCAGCGTCGCCAGGTGACAGCTGGCGCAGTTCGCCTGATAGGACGCCTGACCGGCAGTCGCCTGCGCGGCGGTGTAAACCGCGGGTGCCGGAGTCTGCACAGCGGTCAGCGACAGGTGGGCGCTCGAGACCAACAGCAGTGCGGCGCAGCTAATCCAGGTCTTCATTTCCTGCCCTCTTGAATGAAGAGCCAGCCCCAGAGGTTGCCCTCCGGCGCCTTCTCACTATGCAGTTGGATGTAGAGCCGCCCGTTGGCCAGGTCGTCGACCTGCTCTTTCGTCAATTCGAGGGTGCCGGCAATAGTGCCGCTCGTGCCGGGCGCGATCGTCAAGTCGCCAATCGCGGGGCCGCGCATCGCTGTTCTGGGGCTGCGATGCAGGCGCGCGACCGTCGCGGCCGTCCTCAGGCCGGCGAAGTCGCCGGCCAGCGTGAGCGTCGTGCCAGTGAGCGTGGCCGTCACTGTGCCGGAGCCGGCGATGGTGGCCTGCATGGCCAGGTCCAGCGGCACCGGCGACAGCCGTGCCCGGTAGTGCGCCTTCTGGGCGCCGGCCGTGGCCACCGAGGCGGCCACCAGGCAGGCGGCCATCAGGAAATACCGTCTCGTCATGGGCCGAAATGATACCTCGGCCGCTAGGGATGCGGGTGCTGCGCGTAATGCTGGCGCAGCAGGTCCTTGCCGTAGTCGTTCCCGTTCGGCGTGCGCACGACCACGTGAATGTGCTGCGGGTTGGGCACCGACGGATCCTTCGCGAGGTGCCGCAGGTTCGCTGGCGTCTGGTGATCGAACTCGATCAGGATCACCGGGCTGTGGATGCGGTAATAGAACACGCTGCCCGGCGTGGTCTCGCCAATCCACGCGAACCGGGTCTGGTCGAGGTGCCGCTTCACTTCGTCCAGGCGGACCTTCGCGTGACCGTCGGCCAGGTTGGCGACGTACAAGCCAATCAGGTCGAGCAACTGCTGCTGCTGCGCCGCCGGAAAGTCTGCGGCGGTGGCGCCCGCGTAATCGAGGACCACGTTGTCCTTCCACGCTTCGGTCAGGTTCTGGTTGCGCGTCTTGGCGAGGCCAATGGTGGCGGCCTGGCGCAAGCCCTCGGGTAACGCGTTGATCATCTTCAGGCCCGCGGCCTGCTCATCCTGAAGGACCACCGTGCCGTTGTATTTGCCGGACGTGGCAAGCACCGGTTCCGAACCCGCGAAGAACGGCGTCATCACCACCTGGTCGCCCAGCACGAAGTAATTGATGACCGCGTGGTGGCCGTCGAACTGCCAGCCCCACGGCTCGGTGGCCGACGGCGTGCCCATCACGGTGATGTGGTAGTGCCACTCCGTATAACGATCGAAGTCGTTGCCGGTCAGTTCGCCCAGCGTGTGGTTCAACTTCATGATGTCGCGGGTCTGCTTCAGGCCCTTCGCGCTGAGGCCGGCCCGCAGCAGGCCGAAGGCCGACTCGCGCTGCGACTCGGTCATCTCCTTGAAGCTCACGCCCTGCCGGACATAGAAGTCCTGGTTCATCCACTTGCGCCACTCGTCATCGTCCATCTTGAACCGGGTGCCGGCACGCTGGGGCGCGGTGAGCGCGGCCAGGAACGCATCGGCCGCCTTGCGGACCGGCTCGGTGGAGACGCCGGTCGAGCGCACCGCAAACAAGCCCGGCGCGACCGTGCCGTTGGTCGTGACACCCGTGAACGGCTCCGACAGTCCCTTGGCCTCGGCGTCGATCGATTGCTGCTTGAACCGCGCCGCGCGCTCGGCAATGGCCGGCGGAGTCAACGGCTGTTGGGAGGCCGACACAGCAAGCCCGGCGGCGACGATGGCGACGGCCAGAACAATTCGGTGACGCATGACGGCTCCTTGGCAGGATGGGCCCACGAAAGTGCGCCCCTGCGAACGCTCACATTACCAGAGCACCGACGAAAGGACGATGGCGGTCGCGACCGCAGCTGCCAGGTACAGGCCCAGTTCGGCCCGCTCGCGAAGGAAGACCGTGCCGGCAGCGGCCAACCCGGCGGCCGCGGCGAGAAAGCGCCAGTAGAGTTCCCGGACCTGCCCTTCCTCGGTCGTGGCCGGGGCCTGGCGCCGCCCGGCATCGATGATCGCGTTGGCGATGTCGCGATCGGCGTCGCGATCCAGCTCGAAGTACTGGCCGCCGCCGGCGGCGGCAATGCGCTGCAACGATGGCCGGTCGAGGCGCGAACGACCGGGCGAGGGCACCGTGGCGCCGTCGGCATCGCGGCTCTCGGGCAACATTCCGCCCGCCAGCGTGCCGACGCCGATCACGTGCAGTGGCACCTGGGCCTGAACGGCGAGATCGATCGAGCGCGCCACTTCACCGCTCCATGATTCGCCGTCCGAGAGCAGCACGAACAACTTCGCATTGGGCGAGGGGCCATGGAGTTCGCGGTCCTTCGCCAGCAGGCGCAGGCCCCAGGCAATGCCCTGCTCGAGGTTGGTGTCCCAGGTCGTGTCCTCTTCCAGCCGAAACGGCGGACGGCCGCTCAGGTGATCGAGGAAGAAGAACACGGTGTTGGGATCGCGCGTCAGGCGGATCTGCGGCGTGGCGATGTGCGCAAACACTGTCAGCGCGACGCGATCATCGTTCCAGCTGAGGGAGTCGCCCAGCAGGCGCACAAAGGCCATGGCCCGCTGCCATCGATTTCCCGGGACGTCGGCGACGTGCATCGAGGCCGAACCATCCTGCAGGATCACCAGATCGACACCCGCGCGGCCGACGCCCGTCGTCACGCCCTGCGGACGGGCGATCGCGACGATGACTGCGGCCGTAGCGAGAATCAGGCACAGCCAGAACGGCAGGTCGCCCGCCAGGCCGAACCGCTCGCGAACCGGAACCGAGCGATGCTCGCGCAGCCGGCGCAGGTCCAGCCACCGGCGCACCAGGCGAACGACCCACGCGACCAGCAGCACGGCCGGCGCGGCCAGCAGCCACAGGAAGTGGGGCGCGCCGAATTGCAGTCCCTCGGCCAACTACAGCCCTCTCCTACTCGACGCCATTCGCGGCTGTGGTCATCTGCGGCCTAGCCTTTGCGCTCAATCCTGCCGCCCGGCGTGGCCTCGGGCTGCGCTTCGCGGTCGCCGTATTCCATGGGCGCAATCACCTGGAACTCTTCGGTCTTGGCATCGGGCGGCGGCCCACCGGGAACGCCGTGAATGGTGTTGCCGTCGGGCAGGTCGCCCGGACGCGGCCGAATCGCCGCCACCGGTGCCGCCGCGGTCTTGCCGGGCACTCGCGAAGCCATCTGATCGCGAACCCGCGACACATACTCGTAGTTGTAGGCCGCCTGCACGTGACGCGGCGACGCCTTCAACACCTCGGCATACGCCTGGAGCACGCCGTCGAGACGCTGCACCTGCTCCTGCTGGGACGCGGCGGGTCCGCGCCGGCTGGCCCGGAACGCCGCGTTCGCCTTCGTCCACAGCACTTCTGCGTCCACCTCCTCGGTGCGTTCATCGATCGCATCATCGTAGCTGCCGATCCAGTAGGCCACCCTGGCGCGAATGCGGCGAATGTCGTCCGACAGGCTGCCGGCCTCACCGGGCAGGTAATCGGAAAGCGATGCCGACGGCGCCAGGGCGTCGTCGATCTGAAACTGCAGCGTGGCCATTTGCTGCCGGGCATCGGCCACCCGCGCGGCCAGGCGCGCTTCGGACCACGACAGCCAGGCCGCGGTAAACAGGACGCCGGCGATCAGCATGCGGACGAGGACGGTTCGATTGATCATGGCAATTTTCCAAACCACGGGGTCGTGAGCTTCAGCCCGGCGGCAGCGGTCCACAGGACGGCGGCGGCCAGGGCGAACAAGCTATAGCGGGCCTGCTGGCTGGTGTACTGGCGGGTTTCGATCGTACCGGCCGCTTCGCGGTCGATGTCTTCCACGGCGGCGATCAGGGTCGCCTCGTTCTTCGCCACGTAGTAGCGGCCGCCGGTGCGCTCGACTGCGGCCTGCCACTTCGCGTCGGGAATGCCTTCGCCGAACTCCTTGTTGTAATTGGTGCGCACGAAGAACAGCGGGATGTTGTTGTCGACAGCGCTCTTCAGGATGTCGTCGAGGCTGCGGCCCTGCACGATCGAGGTGGTGTCCTCGCCGTCGGTGAAGATCACCATCAGGTTGCCCGACGCCTCGAGGAAGTTGAAGGCCTTGAAGATCTCGATGCTTTCTTCCAGCGCGCTGGCAATCACGGTGCCCGATTCCGGAAACTGCGAGAACTCGACCGGGTCGCTGATCAGCGACATGCTCAGCAGCAGGTTGTCGTAGTCGCTCGTAAACGGCGTGATCACATAGGCGCGGCTGCCAAACTCGACGAGCGCCATCAGGTCGCGGCGGCGGCCCTGGCGCCGCAACTGGACGAAACGCTCGGCGGCGGCAATGGTGGTGAAGAAGGCGGGCTGGACGTCGCTGCGTGTGTTCAGGGTCGCGGCGGTGAACGAGGTCTGCATGCTGTCGGACGCATCGATCATCAGGGCAATGCGGCGACCGGGGTAGGTCACGTTCTCCACCACGAGCGACGAATACGGATCGGCCAGCGCGAGCAGGGCAAACGGCAGCGCGGCGACACCGAGGACTACCGGAAGGTGCCTCGTCCAGGCGAGTCGAGACTCCGGCCAGGCCCGGAGCAGCGCCGGCAAGACCACCTGGCCGCGGCCCGGCTGGCGGCCCCTGGCGGCCCGGATCAACAACAGCAACACCGCGATGCCGACCACCGCCATCAGGGCCAGGCGGCCGGTATCGCGACGCCAGAACTGCAGGCCGGCGAAGTCGAACACCGCCCACTCGGCGGCCACCGCCCGGGCGACGGCGGTCAGCGCTGCGACCACCACGTCTTCCACATGTTGCGCTCGCTCTGCACTTGGCCGGCGACTTCGGTCGCGTGCCGCGCCGCCTCGTTCAGGACGGCCGCGTCACGAACCGGCACCTGGCAGTACGACGCGGCGGTCAGGACCGCCAGCGCCGACTGCAGACCTTCCAGTTGATGGCGATGCGACATCGACGCTTCGTCCGCCAGTTGCGACCCGGCCAGGGCGACGTCGGTGGCGGTCACGGCGCTCGAGACCGCCGCGCTCACGCCATTGAGCCGTCCATGCCTCACGGCCAGCCGGCCTTCAGGCGCTGCGGCGCCCGCCGCCAGTTCCTTCTCGCTGATGGGATGACGGATCGCCAGCGACGCGACGACGCGAACCGCCGCCAGTGCGCGGGCAACGAGGGCATCGGTCCAGCCATCGGCGGCAGCGGCCGACTGGACGTCGGTCAACTCCCGGGCCGCACGCGCGGCCACGGCGCGTGCGGGCAGGCGGTTGGCAGCCGCCGGACCGGCGGCGCGGCCACCGCGCGCCAGCGGCACCAGCGCCAGCACCGCGACCACGACGCCAATCGCCGCCAGCGCAACGGCCAGAAGCTCGAAGACGCTGCCGCGGAAGCGGAGCGCCTCCACCGCGCCCAGGCTCGCGTCGGAACCGTCACGGATATCGGCGGCGTCGGCCGGCACCAGCGACAGCACCTTGATCGGCAGGGCCGGCATCAGGTAGGTGAGGTCGCGGCCCTCGAGTGCCGCCGCCGCACCGACGCGGCTGTGCACCCGATACGGAATCGACAAGGCCGGAACGTTGACGTCGCGGCCAATCGCGTCCGGGCTGATCAACCGCAGCTGG
Organism: Acidobacteriota bacterium; assembly: GCA_041178345.1. Taxonomy (GTDB): domain Bacteria; phylum Acidobacteriota; class Vicinamibacteria; order Vicinamibacterales; family UBA2999; genus 12-FULL-67-14b. Next base: position 27,892 of record JBEGVQ010000035.1, read on the forward strand.
TAGTGGTACTGGAAGAACCGCCGCTGCTGGCGGTGGACGTCGGCGGGATGCGAGCCGCCGAGAATTTCGAACGGCGCCATCTGGATCGACGCCACGCCGAGCCGCGATTGGTCGGCCACGACCTGCATCGACGGGGTCTCGATCACGGCGCAGGTCAGCACCACGGTGAAGGCTTCGCCAATGGTGATGGCTCCGGCGCTCGACTGCCACCAGCAGCGGATCGGATCGACCCCGGCCGGCGCCTCGCTCTGCACCGATGTCGCGAGCGCCTTCAGGCGGACCTCACCGCTCAGGGTCAACGCCGCCACGAACAGCAGCACGGTTCTCATGGCACCGGCACCTGGTCGATGACGTCGTTGATCACGGCCTCGGCCGTCAGCCCGTGGGCCGCGGCGTGCGGCCCGAGCCAGATGCGATGGCTGAGCACGAACGGCGCGAGTTCCTGGATGTCTTCGGGATAGACCTCGGCGCGGCGGTGCTGCAAGAGCGCCCACACCTTGGCGAGGCGGCTCCAGCAGATGATGGCGCGCGGCGACGCGCCCAGGTCCACGCCGCGCTCCACCAGTTCCGACACCGAATGGTGCCGCCAGTCGGTGTCCTCGCTGTACGGACGGGTCGCGGCCACCAGGCGCTGGATGTACTTGCCCAGCCGGTCGTGCAGGAACACCCCCTGGCTGATCACGCTGCGCAGCTGGACGATTCGGTCCTTGGCCAGCAACGGGTTGAGCCGCACCTGCTTGAAGTCGAAGTGGACCAGCTTTTCCTCTTCCTCAGGCGGCAGGTAACCGATATTCACCATGGCCGCGAACCGATCGGTGGCCGCTTCCGAGAGCGGGAACGTGCCCTGCCCCAGTTCGACCGGGTTCATGGTGGCAATCGCGAAGCTGAAGGCCGGCAACTCGTAGGTGGACTTGCCCACCGTAATCGTGCGGTCCTGCAAGGCCTCGAGGAATGCGCTTTGCGACTTGAGCGGGATGCGGTTGATCTCGTCGAGCAGGATCACCTCGGCCGACGCCATCGGACCGAACTCGGTCACCAGCTCGCCGGTGGACGGGTTGATCATCTGGAACCCGACCACCTCGGTCGGCTGCAGGTCGGCGCGGCCCTGGATGCGGGCGAACCTGGCATCGCTGATCGCCGACAGGATCACGCCGAAGAAGGTCTTGCCGACGCCGGGCACGCCGCGCAGCAACAGGTTGCCGGCATTGACCTGCCGCTCGCTGCGCTTGTCGTAGGTGGTCGGAATCTCCGACAGCAGGACGACATTGGCCACCGCCTTGGCGGTGTCGTAGCCCACCAGCGCCTTGCTGCCTTCGGTGATGACCGCGACGTGAAAGTCGATCGCCTCCTGAAGCTCGGCGTTCACTAGTGCCCCGACTGAATCTGCCTGGCGACCTTCTCGACGTCGGCCATCACGCGCAGCAGGTTGCCGCTCCAGATCTTGCCGATCTGCTCTTCGGTGTAGCCGCGGCGAACCAGCTCCAGCGTGACGTTGAACGTTTCCTCGGCGCCGTTCCAGCCGGTCACGCCGCCGCCGCCATCGAAATCCGACGAGATGCCGACGTGGTCGAGGCCGATCTTCTTCACCAGGTAGTCGATGTGGTTGACGAAGTCGGCGACCGTCGCCCGGGGATCGCCCGGCGTCTTAGTGTCGATCTCGGCCATCCGGGCCGCGTACTGCGTCCGCTGCTCAGGGGTCAGACGGTTCATGGCGCCGCCACCGCCTTGGCCGGGCGCCGGCAGTCCGAACTCCTTGCGCAGCGCGGCGATCGCCGCCGTGCGCTCGGCTGAATCCGGCTTGTTGATCTTCACGTAGCTGGCAAACGCGACCGTCTGCACGACGCCGCCGTTCTTCTTCAGCGCCAGCAGCTGCTCATCGTCCAGGTTGCGGCTGTGGTCGGCCAGCGCCCGCGCCGCCGAGTGCGAGGCAATCACCGGTGCCTTCGACAGCGCCATGGCCTGCATGTTGGCGGCCTTCGACGGGTGCGACAGGTCGACCATGATGCCCCACTTGTTCATCTCGGCAATCGCCTGCTTGCCGAGCTCGCTCAGGCCGTGGTGCAGCCACTTGCCGTCGCGTTCACCGGTGTTCGAATCGGCCAACTGGCTGTGGCCGTTGTGCGCGAGCGACATGTAGCGGCCGCCACGATCGTGGAACTCCTTCACGCGGGAGATGTCGGTGCCGAGCGAATACGCGTTCTCGATGCCGATCAGCGCCACCTTCTTGCCCGATTTCGCGATCCGCGGCACGTCGGCGGCGGTCAGCGCCAGCTCGATCTGCCCGGGCGCGAGCTCCCTGGTCAGGTGGTGCACGGCGTCGAATTTCGCCACCGCCTGCTGGTAGGCGCCGTCGTAGCCCTCGGGCGTGAGCGGCCCCTGGCCGACATAGACGATGAAGAAGGCGACATCGAGACCGCCTTCGACCATCTTCGGCAGGTTGACCTGCGTCTCGAGCCGCTGCGTGTAATTCACCTGGCGCGTGAAGTTGCTCGGATTGATGTCGGCGTGGGTATCAAGCGTGATCACCCGCTCGTGAATGGCCTTGGCCTTCGCCACCAGCGTGGCGTCGGCACCAGCCTGGGCCTGGGGTCGCGGGTCGGCCAGGGTCACGAACAGAAACAGGGCGGCGGCAAGCGGGATAAGGCGGGGCATGGGCTCTCCTGAGGCGGAGATCCTACCATCCCGGCGGAAACTGGGGCAGATTAGCGGCAGATGGTTGAGACTCGGGCACGAGCCATGGGCCGGCCTCGGCACCCATGGCCGTCCGGGGTGCTGCGGGGCGCAGTCCATGGTGCCAGGGGCTGCCGACGGCACGGCGGTACTGACCACGTGCGCATCACGTGCTAGAAGCTGGCGAGGGCCTGGTCTTCCGAGTCGTAGGTGTCGAAGACCGTCAGCAGCTTGGTGATGGTCAACAGGTCGGTGATGCGGCTGGTCAGGTTGGCCAGCTTCACCGCCCCGTTGGCCTTGCGGGCGGCCATCGAGCAGCGCACCAGTTCGCCGAGGCCGCCACTGTCCATGTAGTTGACGCCGGCCAGGTTGAGAAGCACCTTGGTCTGGCCCTGGAACACGACGCTGGCCACCTTGTCGCGCAGCAGCGCGGCGCCATCGTCGATGGTCAGCTTGCCCTGGAGGTCGAGAACCGTGATGTCGCCGATCGTGCGCTCGTTGATTTGCATGCGGAATCCCCTAACGGCCCGGACGCACCCGGGCGATGGTGAGACGATTCCGCGATTGCTCGGGGGGCGGCGTCTCGCACCGGGAGTTTACCCCATCCCGACGCGTCCCGGCGTGGTTGCAACATGGCGGCCTCAATAGGGCACTTCGATCAGGCGGTCGCCGCCGCTGCGCATGTCGCTCTCGAGCAGCGCCCGCAGGGCCCTGGCGACCGGGCCGGGCCGGCCGTCGCCAATCCTGGCGCCGTCCCATTCCACGATCGACGCCACCTTGATCGAGCTGCCAATCAGCATCATCTCGCGGGCGGCCCGGGCGCGGGCCGCGGGAATGTCGCAGACCTCGACGCCGGCCAGCTGTCCGGCCGTGACCAGCGCCGGCGCCAGCTCGAGCAGTCGCAGCGAGGTGCAGCCCGACAGGATGTGATCGAACTTCGGATGGCGGAAGACCCCGTCGTCGGTCACGAACGCCACGTTCATGTTCGAGCTCTCGCCGACGTTGCCAGCCCCATCCAGGAAGACGCCGTTATCGAGTCCCGCCTTCTTCGCTTCCATCTGCATCAAGACGTTGGGCAGGTAGTTGGTGCTCTTCGTGATGGCATAGAGCGGCGGCTTGATCGGCAGCGTGGTCGTCATCACCTTCAGGCCCTCGGTGGACCAGCGCTCGGGATACGACAACCCGGCGAAAATCATGACGAAGAAGCCGGGCTCGGCGCCAGCCGCCGGACTGAGCTCGAGGCTGCCGGGACCCGACGACAGCCAGTAGCGGATGGCGCCCTCGCGCTGTCCGCTGAGCGCCGTCGTCCGGATGATGATGTCGCGCATCTGTTCGCGACTGGCGGGCAGCGCCAGGTTCGAGCGCTCCGCCGAGCGGATGAAACGATCGAGGTGCGCGTCGAGGTCGTAAATCTTCCCGTTGACGATGCTCGCCGTGTCGAAGATGCCGTGACCGCGATGCACCATGTGATCATCGAACGGGATCACCATCAGTGCCGGATCGGTCACGACGCCATCAAGCTGGCTCGAATAGAACGCCCAGTACTTGACCGGCTGTTTCTCGCGCAAGGCGCGCAATCCGGCCAGGATGGCATCGGTATTCAGGAGGCGAAGCGGGGTAGTGGCTGGCATCGACCGCCCACTTTAGCACGTGGCAATTCGTCCCTCGTGAGGGGTATACTCGCGTGGCGGCTTCGGCCCTTCGGAGCTCTTGGAAGGTGATTATGCATATGACACGCGCGTTCCCGCTGCTGTCCTGTTCGGTCCTCCTGGCCACGGCCCTGTTCGCGCCGTTGGCCGGTCAACAGCCTGATGCACCGGATGCCGTCGGCAACCAGGTGCTGGTGCAGTTCTCGGCTGATTCCACGCCAGCCGAACGCGCGGCAGCGCGCCGCCGCATCGGTGCGGCGCGCGAGGAAGTCGTGGTGGCGGCGAGCCGTCGCGACGACGGCAAGGGTGACCTCGAACTGCTCCGGCTGCCGCCCGGGCTGGCGGTCGCGGCGGCAATTCGCGGCCTCGCCGGCGATCCCGCGGTGGAGTTCGCCGAGCCCAACTGGATCTACCAGCACCACGCCACGGCTACCGACCCGTACTTCACCAACGGTTCGCTCTGGGGGATGTACGGCGATGCCTCCTCGCCCGCCAACCAGTTTGGCAGCCAGGCGGCAGAGGCGTGGGCGGCCGGGAAGACCGGCCAGGGCGCGGTCTACGTCGGCATCATCGACGAAGGCGTCATGCGAACGCACCAGGATCTGACCGTGAACGTCTTCATCAACCCGTTCGACCAGGTTGACGGCATCGACAACGACGGCAATGGCTACGTCGACGACATCAACGGCTGGGATTTCGACGGCAACAACAATTCGACGTACGACGGCACCACGGACGATCACGGCACGCACGTCGCCGGCACGATTGGTGCGGCCGGCGGCAACGCCCTCGGCGTCGCCGGCGTGAACTGGCAGGTCACCATGATCCCGGCCAAGTTCCTGGGCCGCCGCGGCGGCACCTTGGCCAACGCGATCAAGGCGGTCGATTACCTCACCGACCTGAAGACGCGCCACGGCTTCAACCTGGTCGCGACCAACAACTCGTGGGGCGGCGGCGGCTTCTCACAGGGCCTGCTCGACGCCATCAACCGGGGCGGCAACGCCAACATCCTGTTCGTGGCGGCGGCCGGCAACGGCGGCAGTGACGGGGTCGGCGACAACAACGACACGACCGCCAGCTATCCGTCCAATTACCAGTGCATCGCCAACGGTTCGTACGACTGCGTGGTCGCCGTCGCCGCCATCACCAGCGCTGGCGCGAAGTCGGGATTCTCGAACTACGGGGCGGCCACCGTGGACATCGGCGCGCCAGGTTCGGGCATCTATTCAACGTTGCCGGGCAAGGGCAACAGCTCAACTTACGGCTCTTACAGCGGCACGTCGATGGCGACGCCCCACGTCACCGGCGCCGCGGCCCTCTACGCCGCCGGGCATCCCGATGCCACGGCGGCCCAGATCCGCTCCGCGATCCTAAGCAGCGCTGTCGCCACGACTTCGCTGGCCGGGCGAACCGTGACCGGCGGCCGCCTCAACGTCAGCGGATTCTGATTCGCTCGCCTGCGACCGCACTCAAAACGCCGGAGCGGCGAATGCCGCTCCGGCGCCCCTAACGGCGCGCCACGGTAAAGGGACGCTCCACCCGCGCCACAATCGCACCCGCCGACAGCACCTCCGCGCGCGCCACGTGCGCGCCACGCGCCAGCGACACCAGCGGCACGGTCGCGCGGGCGACGGCCCATGTGGCGTCGGCCTTCGTCACCGTCGCCGGAACGGTAATCAGTTCCCGCTCGTTGGTGGCGCCCGTCACCACGATCCGCACCGCGTCGGGGAGCGCCACGCCGTTGTCGGCATGCAACTCGAGGTACGCCACGACGGCATTGCCGCTGACGGCATCGATCAGCGGATCGAGGGGGTCCTGCGGGCGCGCCGGTACGCGCGCCAGCATCAGGTCGCTGACCCTGACGCCGCCGGTTGCGGCCAGCTGCGCGACAAACGGACGGCCGACCGAGCCTTGCCGACCCAATGGGTCGATGGCGGCCACGCGCAGCGTGTAGTTGCCCGGCGGCACCACCGCGCTGAAGGCGTAGGCGCCGTTGCCGGCGTCGTGAACCGCGGTGGCGGCGATCACGCCGCCGGCGTCGATCAGCACGAAACCGAGGCCGACCTGGGTCGCGGCGACAGCCTCGGCGCTGACCACCACCCGCAAATCGCGCGATGCCGGTTCGGCATACGTGTAGGTCGCGACGCGTAGCGGCAACTCGGTGGCCGGCGAGGAGGTCCTGAGCAACTGGACGAGCGCGGTGTCGCGCGACGGTGGCGCCGGTGCCAGGACGAAGGCCGGCCGCGCCCGCAGCTCGCCGCCGCCGCGGGCCAGCCGCACGCGGATGCGGTGGGAACGGCCGTCGCGTTCGGCCGCGAGCGGCTCGAACGCCAGCAGGTAATAGCCGGACAACTCGCGCGCGATGCGCGCAAACGGCCGCGGGTCGTCACCGACCTGGCGGAACACGGCGCCGCGCGCCGCGCCGGCCACCCGCGCGAGGCCATCGCCGCGCACTTGCCGGTCGCGCACGCTCGTCGGCGACAGGCGGTCCTGGGCGGCCTCAAACACCGGCACCTCGAGGTGCAGCGCATAGATGGTGACGCGCGCCAGGTGCGCCTCGGCTTCCAGCCGGCCCAAGTCTACGTGCCGGGGATCAGCCACCATCCCTTCCGACAGCAAGACGATGGTCTTGGGACCCGGGACGTCCTTCAGGCTGACGACCAGCGCCTCGAGGGCACTGAGCGAAATCCGCGCCTGGATATGGGCCTGCTGGGCCAACGCGCGCGATTCCTGCTCGACCTGCTCGGGACACGCGTCACGGGCGCCGGCCCCATCGTCGGCCGCTCGCGCCAGGTTGACGTATTCGGTGAGCGCGCGGCCGCATTCGCGAAGCACCGCGTCGGCGAGCCGGGTGCGGCTGCCCTCGGCAATCTCCACCGCCTCGCTCAGCCCGAGGTTGAACTGCATGAACACCGGGTCGGCCTCGCCCACCAGGGTGGCGAGCCGGCTGCGAATCGCCAGGCGGTCGCGGGTGAAGTCCAGGGAGCCGAGGCGGGCCAGTCCGGTGACGCCAATCCGATCCCCGGGGTCGAGCGAATCGATGAACCGCGAAGCGGCTTCGCGCGCGGGCCGGCCCTCGAGCCGGCGGATGTGCGCTTCGTCCACGGCGACCACCACGAGGCGCCCGGGATCCCCTTCTTGATTGGAGCTGAAATGGGCCGCGGGCAGCAGGCGGGCGCGCGAGTCGCGAGCGGCCTGGGACACAAACTGCGCGGACACGACCCGGCGGGAGCGGCCATCCACCTCGAGCGTGAAATCGTCCGGACCCAACGCGTCGAGCGGAGCGCCGTCCCGTCCCAGCACGGTGGCGTCCACCGTGACGAGGTCGACTCCTGAACGGAACGTCGGCCTGCCCTGAGCGAAGTCGAAGGGCTGCTGGGCGAACGTGCCGACCAGCGGGACCAGCAGTATGCCGGCGGTGACCGACGCCATTACAACTCTTGACATCCGTGCCTCGCCGCGCCATTTTATGCGGGATCAAGCTGGTGCCAACTGCCGAATCCCGGATGCGATCACGCTGCACCCGGGGACGAGCGTGTGTTGTTGAGTGTTTGTTCTTGGAGGTGGTCGTGAAATTGCCCCGCCCGTCGTTGCGCGGAGGATTGACTGTCGCGGCTCTTGCCGTGCTGTTTCAACTTGTTGTGAGCCAGGCGGCCTGGGCACAGACCGGGACCGCCGCCCTCACCGGCGACGTGCTCGATGCCCAGAAGCAGGTGTTGCCCGGAGCCACGGTCACCGTCACTAACATTGGGACCGGCGCGGCGCAGGTCACCGTCACCGACGAACGGGGCGGGTTCAGGTTTGGTAGTGTCCAGCCCGGCGTCTACACCCTGAAGGTGGAGCTTGGCGGATTCAAGACCGCGGTCATGGATCGCCTCGAGCTCCAGGTTGACACGCAGTCGCGGCAGAGCATCACGCTCGAACTGGGCGGCGTCACCGAAACGGTCAGCGTGGTCGCGGAAGCGACGCGCCTCAACACCAGCGATGCCAGCGTCGGCAACGTGATGTCGCGCGAGCAGATCCGCAGCCTGCCGGTCGAGGCGCAGAACGTCGTGCACCTGCTCAGCCTGCAGCCGGGCGCGGTCTTCATTCCCACCTCGAATCCGGCCACGGTTGATCCGCGCTACGGCTCGGTGGGCGGGGCGCGCGCCGACCAGCAAAGCGTGACCCTCGACGGCATCGATGTCAACGACCCGCAGCTCGCCACCGCGTATACCTCGGCGATTCGCATGACCCAGGAGGCGCTCCAGGAATTCCGCGTCAGCACCTCGAACTTCAACGCGGACATGGGCCGGTCGAGCGGCCCGCAGGTGTCGCTGGTCACGCGCAGCGGCACCAACCAGTACGACGGCTCCGCCTACTGGACCGGGCGCCGTACGTCCACGTCGAGCAACGAGTATTTCCTGAAGCTGTCGCAACTGGCCTCGGGAAAGCCCAGCCAGGCGCCCAAGCTGGACAAGGACATCTTCGGCGGCTCGTTCGGCGGCCCGATTCGGCGCAACAAGCTGTTCTTCTTCGGCAACGTCGAAGCGTTGAAAGAGCAGAGTGAGGCGCCGGTCCTGCGCAATGTGCCCTCGAACTCGATGCGCGACGGCGTGCTCATGTATCGCTGCGCGGTCGCCGCGCTGTGCCCGGGCGGCACCGTGCGCGGCGTGACCGGCAACCACACGGTGGAGGCCGGCTTTTATGGCATGACCCCGGCCGAGATCGCGGCGATCGATCCGCTCGGCCTCGGCCCGAGTGCCGCGGCACTGGAATATTTCCGCAAGTACCCGGCGCCCAACGACCCTGGCCGCGACGGCCGCAACCTGATGGACTACCGCTTTGCCGCGCCGATCGAGAACGAGTTCCTGAATCTCATCAGCCGCGTGGACTACAAGATGGCTGACAACCACAGCTTCTTCGGCCGCTTCGGCAAGCAGGACGACACCATCAACACCGCGCCGCAGTTCGAGGGGCTGGATCCGCTCCGCCAGCGCCTGTTCAACAACTACGGCGGCGCGATCGGCTACGACTCAGTGCTGTCGCCGACGCTGACCAACAGCTTCCGCTACGGGTTCACCAAGATCGACGAGAACAACGCCGGCCTGACCAAGGCCAACTACGTAAACTTCCGGTTCATTTCCCCGTACGAGGGCTTTGGCTCGTCGTTCACCGATACCCGGGAGACCCCGACGCAGAACTTCGTCAACGACCTGTCGTGGTTCAAGGGCCGTCACACCATGAAGGTCGGCACCAACATCCGCTTCACGCGCGTGCCGAAAGAGCGCTTCCAGTCGTCGTACCTGAGCGCCACGGTCAACCCGTCGTGGGTCGCGGGCATCGGCCGCCGTAACATGCCGGGCAGCGCCTTTTGCACCGTACCTGGCTGCAGCCTGCCGGCGGTCGCCACCGCCTTCCAGGCCGGCTATGCCGACGCGTGGCTCAATATCCTCGGCGTGCTTTCACAATCGACACAGCGCGCCAACTACAACAAGGACGGCACGCCGCAGGCGCCGGGCAGCGCGGTGGCGAGGGAAATCGCCTCGGACGAATTCGAGTTCTACCTGCAGGATGCCTGGCAGATTCGCTCGAACCTGACGTTGACGGCGGGCCTGCGCTACAGCGTCTACTCGCCGCCGTACGAGACCAACGGCCTGCAAGTTGCGCCCACCGTGAGCATGGGCGAGTGGTTCGATACGCGCGCCGCCAATGCGCTCAAAGGCATCCCCTCCAACGCCAGCCAGATCATCACCTTCGACCTGGCCGGGCCCAAGAACGGCAAGAAGGGCTTCTACGACTGGGACAAGAACAACCTCGCGCCGCGCGTCGCGCTGGCCTGGACGCCGACCGAACGCCTGGTGGTCCGCGGCGGCTACTCGAAGGTGTTCGACCGCGTCGGCGTCGGCCTCGCCACCAACTTTGACGAGGGCTTCGCCTACGGCATGTCGACGCAGATCAGCAGCCCGTTCGGCCTCGCCTACGAAACCAACCCGGAGGCCCGTTTCCGCGGCGTCGGCCAGATGCCGTCGACGATGCCGGCGCCCCCGGCCGGCGGGTTCCCGCAAACGCCGCCGATTCGCGCTGGCATCATCACGACCAGCATCGACGACACGCTGGTGACCCCGTCGGCCCACATGGGCAGCGCGACGATCGGCTTAGACCTCGGCCGCAACTACACGGTCGAGGCGGGCTATGTCGGCCGCTTTGGCCGCGACCTGCTGGTGCGCCGCGACCTGGCCATGCCGCTCAACCTGGTGGATCCGGCGTCGGGCAGCGACTACTTCACCGCGGCGCAGCAGATTATCCGGGCGGCGCAGTCGGCCGGCATCACCGGGAGTTCGCCGGCCTCGGCATACGCGGGCCTGCCCGCGGTCGCCTATTGGCAGAACATCTTCCCGGCGGCCGCCGGCGGCGGCCTCACCGCTACGCAGGCCATCACCCGGGCCTTCATGCAAAACGGTCCCGACTGGATCACCGCGCTGTACGACATGGACACGTCGTGCAGCCCGGCCTGCAGCAAGTTCGGCCCCTACGCGTACTTCGCCGAACAGTACGACTCGCTGGCGGCGATTAGCTCCATCGGCCGGTCCAACTACAACGGCCTCAACCTGACGCTGCGGCGGCGCTTCGCCGATGGCGTGCAGTTCGACATCAACTACACGCTGGCGAAGTCCGAAGACATGGGCTCGCAGGTCGAGCGCGGCAGCGCGTTCGGCAACTTCAGCAACGGCGGCAACTCGGGGTTCCTGGTCAACTCGTTCGATCCGGAACTGAACTACGGCACGTCCGACTTCGACGTGCGTCACCAGGTCAACGCCAACTGGCTGGCGGAGCTGCCCTTCGGGCAGGGCAAGCGCTTCGGCGGCGGGGTCAGCAACCTCGTCAACCAGTTCATCGGCGACTGGTCGGTCGCCGGCCTCGTGCGCTGGACCAGCGGCTTCCCCTTCAACGTCGCCAACTGCCGCTCGTGCTGGGCCACCAACTGGAACCTGCAGGGCAATGCGATGCTCGTCGATCCCAACCGCCTGCCGGAAACGGAAACCACGCTGAACAAAGTCGACAACCGGCCCAGCCCGTTTGCCGATCCGGTGGCGGCCCTGGCCATGTTCCGGCGCGCGCTGCCGGGCGAAGTCGGCCTGCGCAACGTGTTGCGCGGCGACGGCTACTTCAACATCGACCTGAGCCTGAGCAAGGCGTTCGCGGTCGGCATCGCCGACCACCGGCTGCGCTTCCGCTGGGACGTGTTCAACGCCACCAATACGCCGAAGTTCGACGTCGGCCAGTTGACCAACACGCCGGACACCCCCGGCTTCGGCCGCTATAACGGCACGCTCGCGACCTGCGACGCGCAGGCCGGACGCTGCATGCAGTTCGCGCTGCGCTACGAATTCTAGGGAGGGTTCGGGGACCAGGGGCAACCCTGGTCCCCGGTCTATCTGCGCCTCAGGACGTGTCCCGGCCGCAGGCCGGTGGCGCGCTCCGCACTCCACACCGGCACGCCGTTCACCACCACCGTATGAATCCCGCGCGCGAGCAGGCGCGGGCTCTCGAAGGTTGACTGGTCCAGCACCGTGGCCGGATCGAACAACACCAGGTCGGCTTTCATTCCCACCGCAATCGCACCGCGATCCTTCAGGCCCAGCCGCGCCGCCGGCATCGCGGTCATCTTGCGGACGGCGTCGGGCAGCGTCAACCACTTCTCGTCGCGGACAAAACGTCCGAGCACGCGCGGAAAGGTGCCGGCGCCCCGGGGGTGGTTATTGGCAATGCCGCCGTCGCTCGCCACCATCGCCCACGGCTGCGTCAGGAACGCCTGCATGTCGGCGGCAAGCATGGTGTGCCCGATCATCCCGGCGCCTTCGTCCTTGACGATGCGGATGTAGAGGTCCACTTCGCTCACGCCCTCGGTGCGGGCAATCTCGTCGAGCCGCCGGCCGGCGTAGTGCGGAAACATCGGCAGGCGTGTGATCTGCACATTGCGGCCACCGCCGATGTCGTCGAGCGCCTCTTTCACGCTCGCCGGGTCGGTCCATTGCTTGCTGGGCACCAGCACCTTGATGTTGGATTGCCACGCGAGGTAGGGATAAACGTCGGCCGTCACGTCCACCCCGCGTTGGCGCGCCGCCTCGACCAGCGCCACCACGTCCGGAGCCTTGTTCCAGACGTCGACCGTCCCCAGCTTCAGGTGCGTGAGCTGCACCGGCAGCTTGGCTTTTTCGCCAATGGCAATCGCTTCGCGAATGGCCTCGAGCGAACGGTCGGCCTCGTCGCGAATGTGCGAGATGTAGAAACCGCCATGCCGCGCGGCCACCCGTGCCAGCGACACCACCTCTTCGGTCGAGGCGTAGCTGCCGACCTCGTACTCAAGGCCGGACGACAGGCCCATGGCGCCGTCTCGCATTTCCTGGTCGAGCAGCGCTTCCATCTGCGCGACCTCGGCCAGGGTGGCGGGCCGCCGGAAGTCGTCGCCCATCACCCGCCGGCGAATGGTGGCGTGGCCCGCGAGCACCGCAACATTGATGGCGGCCGGGTTGGCCCGGCGCCTCGCCAGGTAGTCGCTCACCGGGAACGGCGCGCTGCCATCCTGGCCGACGAGCGCCGTGGTGATGCCCTGCGACACCTGGGTGACGGCGTCGGGCTCGGTGTCGAGGCCCTCGGTGGAATGGTTATGGGCATCGATGAAGCCGGGCGCGAGCACCAGGCCGGTGCCGTCGATGACGCGATCGCCGTCGCGCGGCCGAAGGTCCCCCACCTCGGTGATCACGCCGCCCACGGCACGCACGTTCACCCGCCGCAGCGGGCCGCCGCTGCCATCGGCGACCTGGGCCCCGGTGACCGCCAGCGCCTCGCCCTGGGCCGCCGGCACGGCCGGCATCCGCAGCGCCAGCAGCAGCGCCCCCACCAGAACCGCGTACTTCACTGGCGCGCCCGCACCGACGGACCATACAGCACGCGTCCCGGGCGGGCCGCCGTCATCGTGCCGCCCTCGAACGCGACCTCGCCGTTGACGATGACGAGGCTCACGCCCTCGGCATAGCTGTGCGGCTTTTCGAACGTGGCGGTATCGCGTACGGTGGCGGGGTCGAACACCGCGATGTCGGCCTTCAGACCCTGCCGCAGCACGCCGCGATCGCTCAGCCCCAGCCGCTGCGCGGGAAAGGCCGACATCTTCTGGACCGCCACTTCAAGCGGCAACAGCTTCTTGTCGCGCACGTACATGCCGAGGACCCTGGCAAACGTGCCGTAGCTGCGCGGGTGCGGCACGTTGCGGCCAAACACCGGCACCTCGCCGTCGGAACCGACCATGGTGGCCGGGTGGACGAGAATGCGCTCCAGGTCTTCCTCACCGATCGCGTGGAAGATGCCGCCACAGCCGCCCTGCTCGACAATCCACATCGCGGTCTCGGCCGCATTCTCGAGGGTCACCGCCAGGCCGCGGCCCTGGGTAATCTGGGCCAGGTTCTGGCCGGCCAGCTTCGGGTCGAACTGGCAGGCCGACACCGACACGTTCTTCGGGTCGCCGCCGCCGCGTTCGTCGCGGATGATCGCGGTGCTCTCAGCCTTGATCTTCGCCCGCGTTGCGGGATCCTTCAGGCGCTTGAGCGTCGGCTCGCGGCCGCCCTCCTGCGCCCACGCCGGCAGCAAGGCGGCGCCGATGCTGGTGGCCGACGCGGTGTAGGGATACTGGTCGATGGTCGCGTCCACGCCGCGGGCCCGGGCCTCGTCTACCATGCGCAAGGTCTCGACCGAACCGCCCCAGTACTTCTTGCCGACTACCTTGTGATGGGTGATCTGCGTGGGCAGGCCGCCCTTCTCGCCGATCGCGATGGTCTCGCGCACGCTGTCGGTCAGGCCCCGCGCCTCGTCGCGCATGTGCGAGATATAAATGCCGCCCATGCGCCCGGCCACCCGGGCCAGTTCGATCACCTCTTCGGTCGGGGTGAAGTTGCCGGGCACGTAGAACAGCCCGGAACTGAGGCCGAGCGCGCCGTCCGCCATGCCCTGGGTGACGAGCGCGCGCATCTGGTCGAGCTCGGCGCGCGTCGCCCGCCGATCGACCTCGCCCATCACTTCGCTGCGCACCGTCCCCTGGCCGATGAACATCGCAAAGTTGGGCGTGATGCGCGTGGCCTGGACCTTGGCCAGGAACGCCGCGATCGGCAGCGGCGAGCTGCCATCCGGCCCCTCGATCAGGGTCGTCACGCCCTGGCGCACGTAGTTGTCGGCGCCCGGCACCTCGAAGATCCCGCGGCGCGCGTGCGTATGGATGTCGATGAAACCCGGGGCCACCACCAGGCCCTTGAGGTCGATGACGCGGCCGGCCGGTTCGGTGATGGCCGGCGCGATGCGAACAATCGTATCGCCCTTGATCGCCAGGTCGGCCTGGTACCACGGGCTGGCAGTGCCATCGATGATGCGCCCGTTGCGCAACACCAGGTCGTAGGCCGGCGCCTGGCCGGACGTCATCACGGGAACCAGCAGCAGGAGCAGCAAAAGTCGTCGCATGGCGCGACTATAGCCTCACCGGATGCAACATGCATAATGTCGTTATGACGCCCGGTGACGGTAACGAAAGGACCGACATGACGCCAGTGCGCTCCCTCTCCGCCGTGCTCGTTATCCCGGCGCGGGCGCAGTCGCCGGCCTGGCGCCTCACCGCCACGGCGCACTCGTGGAGCCACCAGGGCACCAACGGCTTCACCTCGAAGTGGCAGGCGGCGGGCAAGTACGCCCACGCGCCCATTGGCTCGTGCCGATCATGGGGGGCGCGGTGACGATCTGGGTGATCGCCGAGTCCAGTCCGCTCGCGAAGACAGTGGCCACCGTGTGGTTCACCATCGGCCTTGCCATCCTGGCCATGAAGCGTCGATAACAGCCGGGCAAAAAAAGAAGGCCGCGGGGCGCCCCGCGGCCTAATGCGTTCACGTTGGAGGTTGAGCGAGAGCTAGTGCGCGCGCGCCACTCCGGGCACGCCGACGGTATCGAACGCCCCTTCGGGCACGGCGGACGGCGCCTCGACCAGGCACCACGCCTCTTGATCGTTCAGAATCTCGGCCGCCAGCTGCGTGTGCAGGGCATGGCCCGCGCGATGCGCCACGACATGGCCGACAATCGGCCGGCCCACCAGGGCCAGGTCGCCGACGACGTCGAGAATCTTGTGACGGACGAACTCGTCCTCGAAGCGCAGCGCGTTCAGCACGCCGGTGTCGCCAATGACGATGGCGTTCTCGAGCGAACCGCCGAGCGCCAGGCCGTTCTGGCGCAACCATTCCACTTCCTTCAGGAAGCCAAAGGTGCGCGCGGCGGCGATGTTGTCGGCAAAGGTGGCTTCGGTAATGCGCTCGGTGCGGGCCTGGTGGCGCAGCAACGGGTGGTCGAAGCTGATGGTGTAGCTGACCTTGAAGTGATCCGACGGGTAGATGGCAATGCGCTTGTCGCCGCTCGCAATCTGCACCGGCTTGAGAATCTTGAGGTACTTGCGCGAGGGACCGAGCGTCTTGACGCCCGCTTCCTGCAGCAGATACAGGAACGGCGCACTGCTGCCGTCCATGATCGGGACTTCTTTGTGGTTCAGCTCGACGATGACGTTGTCGATGCCGGCCGAGACGAGCGCGGCGAGCAGGTGCTCGACCGTTTCGACCGTGGCGCCGGCCTTGCCAAGCACCGTGGCATGCTGGACGCTTGAAACTTCAGAAACCGAGGCAGGGATTTCGACGCCCAAATCCGTCCGGCGGAACCGGATGCCGGTGTCCGCGGCCGCGGGTTTGAGGGTCAGGGTGACTTTCTGGCCGGAGTGAAGTCCGATGCCAGCGCAGGAAATCTGCCGTTTGAGTGTCCGTTGTGCGTCCATTCAGGTCTGCCGGTTCCGGTTTCCAGAGAAGCAAAGTCGATGCCTACTATCAGACGGCCGGCCTAAGCAGGCTAAGCCTATTGCCTGCAACATTTACACAGATATGCACATTCGGGCATTCGCTACGGATGTGTTTCTGGAGCCACAGCTGCAATCGCCCGAAGTGTGGCTTTTTTGCCTCTGGACCGGTTTCGGCTAAAGCCGGACGCCACCTCAATCAGGCTCATGCCTTGAGCATTTCGGCCAGAAACTGGCCCGTTGCCGAGTTCTTCGCCTTGGCCACCTGCTCGGGGGTGCCCTGCGCGACCACCTTGCCGCCGCCATCGCCGCCTTCCGGTCCCAGGTCGATCAACCAGTCGGCCGACTTGATGACATCCAGATTGTGCTCGATCACCACGATGGTGTTGCCCTGGTCGACCAGCCGCATCAACACGTCGAGCAGCTTGCGGACATCCTCGAAGTGCAGGCCGGTCGTCGGCTCGTCGAGGATGTACAGCGTGCGCCCGGTGCCTCGCTTCGACAGCTCCCGCGACAGCTTCACCCGTTGCGCCTCGCCGCCGCTGAGCGTCGTCGCCGACTGGCCGAGCGTGATGTAGCCGAGGCCGACGCTTTGCAGGGTCCGCAACTTGACCGCCAGCGGGGGGAAATTCTCCAGCAGCGGCAGGGCCTGATCCACCGTCATGTCGAGCACGTCGGCGATCGACTTGCCGCGGTACTTGATCTCCAGCGTCTCGCGGTTGTAGCGGCGGCCCTTGCACTGCTCGCAGGTCACGTAGACGTTCGGCAGGAAGTGCATCTCGATGGCGATCACGCCGTCGCCCTGGCACGCCTCGCAGCGGCCGCCCTTGACGTTGAACGAGAAGCGGCCCGGCTTGAAGCCGCGCGCGCGCGCCTCGGGCACCATCGCGAACAGCTCGCGGATGAACGTGAACAGGCTGGTATAGGTCGCCGGGTTCGAGCGCGGCGTGCGCCCAATCGGCGACTGGTCGATCTCGATCACCTTGTCGATCAGGTTGATGCCCTCGATCTGGTCGTGGGCGCCCGGCTCGTCAGCGGCGCGATAGAACTCGCGCGCGAGCGACTTGTAGAGGATGTCGTTGACGAGCGTGCTCTTGCCCGAGCCGCTGACGCCGGTCACCGCCACCAGCCGGCCGAGCGGGATCGTCACGTCCACCGACTTGAGGTTGTTGGCGCGGGCGCCGCGAATGACGATCTCGCCCTTGGCTTCCTTGCGGCGCGCGGCCGGCGTGACGATGCCGTGATGGCCGGCCAGGTAGGCGCCGGTGAGGGATCCATTCCCGTTGCCAATCAGGTCCGCGGGCGTGCCCTGGAAGATCACCTGACCGCCCAAATCGCCGGCGCCCGGGCCAAGGTCCACCACGTAGTCGGCGGTGCGAATGGTTTCCTCGTCGTGCTCCACTACCACGACGGTGTTACCGAGGTCGCGCAGCCGTCCGAGCGTCGACAGCAGCTTGCGGTTGTCGCGCTGATGGAGCCCAATTGACGGTTCGTCCAGGACGTAGAGCACGCCGGTGAGGCTCGAGCCAATTTGCGTCGCCAGCCGGATGCGCTGGCCCTCGCCGCCGGACAACGTCGCCGCCGAGCGCGCCAGCGTCAGGTAGCCGACACCGACGTCGTCCAGGAACCGGAGCCGCTCCCGGATCTCTTTCAGGATGCGGGTGGCGATGATCGCTTCTCGCTCGTTCAGTTCGAGCCCCTCGAACACCTCGAGCGCGCCGGAGATCGGCAGGTTCACGTAGTCGCTGATGGTCTTGCCCTTCAGCGTGACGACCCGGCTTTCGCGGCGCAGGCGGTTGCCGTCGCAGACCGCGCACTGGCGCAGGGCCCGGTACGGGTCGAGCTCTTCCTGCACCGCCCACGAGCCTTCCTCGAAGCGGCGCCGCAGGTTCGGGATCACGCCCTCGAAATCGCGGCCGAAGGGCTCGGGCGTGACCAGCTTCTTCTTGACGGTCTTCGTGGCGACCGGTCTCTTCTCGTCGTCCGGTTTGTCGCGTTGGGCCGCGCCCGGCCCCTGCAGGATCAGGTCGCGATGCTTCTTCGGCAGCTTCCCGAACGGCACCTGCGGATCGATGCCGTAGTACGAGGAGATGGCCGTCACCGCTTCGGCGACCAGCTTGCCGTCGCCGCGGCCCCACGGAGCGATGGCACCGGCCGCCAGCGACAGCGACTCGTTCGGGACGATGCGGGCCGGATCGAAATCCCAGGTTGCCCCCAGGCCCTGGCACGACTGGCAGGCGCCGTGCGGCGAGTTGAACGAGAACGCGCGCGGCGACATCTCGGGCACGCTGATGCCGCACACCACGCACGCCAGCTTGCGCGAGAACAGGCGGTCGCCGGCATCGAGCGAATTAATCACCACGACATCGTCGGCCATGGTCAGCGCTACTTCGACCGATTCGGCGAGCCGCTTCTCGATACCGCTGCGGACGATCAGCCGATCGATGACGATGTCGAGGTCGTGATTGCGGCGGCGATCGAGCGCGATGTCTTCTTCGAGCGAACGGGTCTGGCCATCGACGCGCGCCTTGGTGAAGCCGCGCGTGCGCAACGCCAGCAGTTCCTTCTTGAACTCGCCCTTGCGGCCGCGGACGATCGGCGCCATCACGTTGATGCGCGTGTCCTGCGGGTAGGTCATCACCAGGTCCACGATGCGCTCGAGCGACTGGGACGCGATCTCGCGGTTGCAGTTCGGGCAGTGCGGCACGCCGACGTTGGCGAACAGCAGGCGCAGGTAGTCGTAGATCTCGGTGACCGTGCCGACGGTCGAACGCGGGTTCGAACCGGTGGTCTTCTGCTCGATCGAAATGGCCGGCGACAGGCCCTCGATCAGGTCCACGTCCGGCTTCTCCATCTGCTCGAGAAACTGCCGGGCGTACGCCGACAGCGACTCGACATAGCGCCGCTGCCCCTCGGCGTAGAGGGTATCGAAGGCCAGCGACGACTTCCCCGACCCCGACAGGCCCGTGATCACCACGAGCTGGTTGCGCGGCAGGTCGACGTCGATGTCCTTGAGGTTATGGACGCGCGCGCCCCGGACGGATATCCAATCGTGCGGCATGGGTCTACGGCGGGGTCCGCGGAGCGGCACCCAATCCCCAAGTATACCCCCGCCGGAGTATCATCCCGACCACCTCATGTCCACGCTGCCACCCCGCACGCCCACGTTATTCTGGTCGCTCGTTCCCGTCCTGGCGCTGATCGGCCTGTTGTCGTCAGCCGTGGCGCTGTTTGGTGATGGCGCATCGAGCGGCGCCAACCCCATCGCGCTCGTCCTGGCCGCCGGGGTCGGCATCCTGATCGGCACCGCGCACGGCCACGCGTGGCGGGACATCGAGAAGGGGATCGTTCACGGGATCTCGCTGGCCCTCGGCGCCATCCTGATCCTGCTCACGGTGGGCGCCCTGATCGGGTCGTGGATCCTGTCGGGCACGGTGCCGACGATGATTTATTACGGGCTGATGCTGCTGTCGCCGTCGATCTTCCTGCCCAGCGCCTGCCTGCTGTGCTGTTTCGTCTCGCTGGCTACCGGCAGTTCGTGGACCACGGCCGGGACGGTCGGCGTCGCGCTGATCGGCATCGCCTTGGCGCAGGGGATCAACCCGGGCCTCGCGGCCGGGGCCATCGTCTCGGGGGCGTACTTCGGCGACAAGATGTCGCCGCTCTCCGACACCACCAACCTCGCCCCGGCGGTCGCCGGCACCGAGCTGTTCACGCACATCCGTCACATGGTCTGGACCACGACACCAAGCATCGTGCTGGCGCTGATCTTCTACGCGGTGTTGGGCCTCACCGTGACGCCGCCGCAGGACACCACCCAGGTCAACGCCATCCTGGCGGCCTTGAGCGGCACGTTCGTGCTTGGGCCGCACCTGTTGATTCCTGTCGGCCTGGTGCTGGCCATGGTGGTCAAGAAGATGCCGGCGTTTCCGGCTCTGCTGATCGGTGCGCTCGTCGGATGCATCTTCGCGGTGGTGTTCCAGCCGGCCGTCGTTGCCTCCTACGCGAACTCGCCGGAAGTGCCGGGGTGGGTGGCGCTCGTGAAAGGCGCGTGGATGTCGTTATTTGATGGCTTCAAGCTCGAGTCGCCGAACGCCGCGTTGAACGACCTGCTCTCGCGCGGGGGCATGTCGAGCATGCTGAACACGGTGTGGCTGATCCTGATGGCCATGACGTTCGGCGCCGTGATGGAGTCGACTGGCATGCTGCAGCAGATCGCCGGCGGCATTCTCGGCATGGTGCGCGGCACCGGCACGCTGATCACCGCGACACTGGCGACCTCCTTCGGCATGAACGTCGTTGCGTCCGACCAGTACATGGCAATCGTGCTGCCCGGCCGCATGTTCCGGGCCGAGTTCGCCCGCCGCGGCCTGCATCCGAAGAACCTGTCGCGCGCCCTCGAGGATGCCGGCACGCTGACCTCGCCGCTGGTGCCCTGGAATACCTGCGGCGCCTTCATGGCCACGACGCTCGGTGTCGCCACCTTCGCCTATGCGCCGTACGCGTTCTTCAACTTGATTAACCCGCTGATCTCGGCGATCTACGGGTTCACCGGATTCACCATCGAGAAGCTTCCGCCCTCGGAACCCAGCTAGGACCTCGCCATGCGCCGACTCACCCTGCTCTTCATCCTGCTCGGCGCCGGCGCACTGACGGCGCAGGGCGCAGCGCCCTTCAACGACTCGATCCGCCTCGCGGAGCTCAAGGCCGACCTGTTCTTCTTGGCCGGCGACGGCTTCAAGGGCCGGCTCGTCGGCACCCCCGAGAACGCACTCGCCGCCGACTGGGTGCGATCACGGTTCGAGCGAGCGGGCCTCACGCCGGGCGCGCCGAACGGGTCGTTTGTCCAGACGACCCACTTGATGGTTGCCACCCTCGGCGCCGGCAGCGCGCTGACGGCGTCGCTGCCCGGCGGTGCGAAACTCCAGCTGACACCCGAACAGGACTTCTATCCGCAGCGGTTCAGCGCCAGCGGATCGGTGACGGCACCGGTGGTCTACGCCGGCTTCGGCATTCACGCGCCGAAGCTTGACTACGACGACTACGGCGATCGCGTCAAAGGCCGCATCGCGCTGATCCTCGAGCATGAACCTGGCGAGCGCGATCCGAAGAGCCCGTTCGACGGGGTGGTCACGGCCGAGGTCGCGGTGGCCATCAAGAAAGCTCTGGCCGCGCAGGAACACGGCGCCGTCGGCGTGCTGTTCGTGACCGATGTCCACAACCATCCCGCGCCGGCCAACTTCGAGGCAGCCGCCCGCAACTTCTGGCCG
This sequence comes from Acidobacteriota bacterium, assembly GCA_041178345.1. GTDB lineage: Bacteria > Acidobacteriota > Vicinamibacteria > Vicinamibacterales > UBA2999 > 12-FULL-67-14b. The sequence continues at coordinate 49,332 of JBEGVQ010000035.1, forward strand.
GCACAGGCGCCGCGCGTCGATCGCTTCACGCTGGCGAGCTGGGCTGACCGCGTGCGGATTCCGGTGGGACAGATCTCACCGGCGCTGGCAGAAACCCTGGTCCGCGGCACCGGCCGTTCGCTGCTCGACCTGTCGCAGGCCGCCGAAACCGCGCGCGGGTTCAGCGGAGTGCCACTCGATGGGGTCGAGGTCACGCTGACCACCGCCGTCAACCGCCACATCGTCCCCGACCGTAACGTGCTCGCGGTCGTGGAAGGCGCCGATCCCAAGCTGAAGGACGAGGTGGTGATCATCTCGGCGCACTACGACCACGAAGGCGCGGACGGCACCGTGATCTACAGCGGCGCGGACGATGACGGGTCGGGCACCGTGGCGTTGATCGAGATCGCCGACGCCTACGCGATGGCGGCGGCGGGGGGGCAGCGGCCACGCCGTTCGGTGCTGTTTGCCGCGTGGGGATCCGAAGAGCGCGGCCCGCTACTGGGCGCGTGGGCGTATACCGAGAATCCGACCTTCCCACTCGAACGAACCGTGGCCGTGCTCAACATGGACATGATTGGCCGCAACGAGGAAGTGCAGGTCGGCGGCGGCCCTCGCTTCAACGGCCTCGAAGTGCAGACGGCGGAGTCGAACCGCAATGCGGTCAACATCCTGGGCTACAGCCGTCACCCCGAGCTGAGCGCGACGGTCGAACGCGCCAACCGATCGGCGGTCGGGATCGGACTCGAGCTCAAGATGCGCTACGACAACAACAGCTCGAACCTGTTGCGGCGCAGCGACCAATGGCCGTTCCTGCAGATGGGTGTGCCGGCGGTGTGGTTCCACACGGGCCTGCATCCGGATTACCACACGCAGTACGACCGGCCCGAGAAGATCAACTACGAGAAGATGGAGCGCATCGCGCGGCTGGTGCATCAGGCGAGCTGGACGCTGGCCAACCAGGACGGACGGCCGAAGTAGTCAGGGACCCGGGATCAGGGCAGCAAGACGACTGCCGCCGGCAACGCCGCCAGGAACAGCCAGCGAAGAGTCACCAGCCATCCGGGCGCGAGTCCAGGCCGTAGCCATCCTGACCGGCGCCCCCGCGAACGAAACCACCACTTGGTCACGTCGAACACCCCGACCGGCGACAGCGACAGCATCAGGCCCAAGCCGAGGTCGAACACGCGATAGCTGTTGGAGGCTTCTAACACGACCGCGGTCCACAAGGTGCCGGCAACAATCGACAGCGCCATGCGATCGAGTGGATGGGTCTGCGGCGGCAGGAGCACCGAGGTCGTGCGAAGGCCCAGCGACAGGCCGGCCAGTGTGACCAGCAAGACGAGAACGACGGTCATGCGAATCCGAAGAGCGATTCGTTCGACGCCACCGCCATTTGTCCGCCGGGACCGAAAGCCAGGCCCACCAGCCCGGCGCCCGCCACGATCAGCTCCGGCGGGGCGTCCGCGCGGACTGCGTAGACCCCACTCGCGCCGGCCAGCGCCTCGACGACGTGCAGGGTGCCGGACAGGTCGAAGGCCAGTCCCTGCGGCCGGCCAAACGGCACGGGCAGGGTTTCCACCGCACCGTTGGGACTGATCCGCCGCACCGAGTCGTAGGTCGCGAGGGTCGGCGCCGACACGTAGAGATATCCATCGGGCGACATGGCGAGGTGGAAAGCCGCGACGCTCGACGGCACGGTCGCGAAGGTCTCGGTCCGGCCGCTCGGATGAACCCGAAAGATGGTGCCGCCACGGTCGCCCACGTACAGCGACCCGTCCGCGTCGAACGCCAGGCCGCAGGCGACACCGAGGTCCGACGCCATCACCTCGTAACGGCCATCGTCAAACACCCGGTAGACCCGCCCTTCGAAACGGCTCGAGACGTACAGGCGGCCATCGGGGCCGACCACCATCGACGTCGGGTTGACCAGCCCGTGCACGAACGGCTCGCGCGCGCCGCCGCCAGCGGGGATCCGGAAGATCGACACGGACGCTTCCTGCCCGCGCGAACCGCTGTACGTGACGTAGAGGGCACCATCGGCGCCGACGACCGGGTTGTCGACCTGGTGCAGTCCAGTCGCGAGCAGGGCGCCGGCCTTCGCGTACAGCGTGGCGCCGGGCACCCACGCCAGCTTGACCGGGGCCTCGCCACCCTCGACCCCGGCGGGAACGATTACCGCGAGCCGATCGGGCGCGGCAAAGGCGAGGCGGGCCGGCACGCCGCCAATGGTCACAAGTTCAGTAGTCGATTCTGGCTGGGGGAAGCCCTCGCCGCGCAGCCAGAGCCGTCCGCCTTCCACAATGCGAACCGGCTCGAGGCTTGTCAAGACCGGCACTACGTGTCGTCCAACTCGAGGTTCCAGTACAGGTAGTCGCGCCAGCTTTCGGGCGCGCTGCGCAAACCGATGGTGATACGAATCGCCGGAGCCGACATCGGCCGCCTTGGCGGTTTCTTCAGCCGCATCCGCGCCTCGGATGGCGTGCGTCCACCCTTGCGCCGATTACAGGTGACGCAGCACGTGACGATGTTCTCCCAGTCCTTGCGGCCGCCCTGCGACACCGGCACGACGTGGTCGAACGTGAGCTCGTGGGTCGGGAACACTTCCGCGCAGTACTGGCAGGTGTACTCGTCGCGGGCATAGATGTTGGCCCGTGAGAACGGCACGTAGTCGAATCGCCTCTTGATGCGGACGTACCGTAACAGCCGGATGACGGAGGGAAGTTTGAGGGCGAACGAGACCGCGCGGACTTCACGGTCGTGATGCGCGATGATCTCGACCTTGCCCTGGCACCATAACGTCACCGCCTTCTGCCAGTTGACGACTTTCAGCGGCTCGTAGGTCGCGTTAAGGAGGAGCGTCTGCTCCATTTACGCGACATTGTGCCATGAATCGCGGGGGACTACACAATTCGGCACGACGCCCGATAAGCTCTGGATAGATGGCTCGAATTCTTGCTGCCGCGGCGATGGCCGTCCTCGTCAGCGGGTGCGCCAGTTCCGGCGGCATGGTCTACAAGCCACAGCCGTTCCCCATGCCGGGCGGCCCCGGGGCGACGCCCGCGCCGGTTGAGGCCGGAGTGGCGCCGGGCGTGGTCCCGCCGCCGGCGGTTCCGCCCGGGCGGCCGGGCACCCCACCGGTCGTCGGCCTGCCGTCCGGGGCCAGTACCGACGGCTACGCCCTGTCGAGCACCGCCCTCTCGCTGCGCGGCGCCCCGTATCGCAATGGCGGCGTTGACCCCAACGGCTTCGACTGCAGCGGCTTCGTGCGCTACGTCTACCAGCAGCACAGCGTGCCCATGCCGCGGTCGGTTCGCGAGCAGTACCAGGTGGGTAAGCCCGTCAGCCGCGACCGCCTGGCGGCCGGCGACCTGGTGTTCTTCAGCACCGTGGCGCCAGGGGCCTCGCACGTCGGCATCATGATCGGCGGCGATCAGTTCATCCACGCCCCGAGCGAGCGTGGCGTGGTGCGCGTGGAAAGCCTCGGCGCACAGTACTGGGCGAGCCGGTTCATCGGCGCCAAGCGCGTTAGTTAAACCCGGGTGGCTTTGGGAACGGTTGCGGAACCGGCGGGGGTGGTGGTTCCGGCGGCGTCTGGTCCACCGGCATCGGCAACGGCGTCTCGGGCGGCGGCGCCTCCTCCTTGATCCCCATGCGCCTGATGATGATCTGCTGGCGGCGCAGCAACCGGCGCGTCGGCTTGGCCGGGCTGTGCACGCGCGGATTGATGATGGCGCCGGCGAGCAGTGCCGCCTGGTTCACGTTGAGCGAGGCGCACGGCCCGCCGAAGTAGGCGCGCGCGGCCGCTTCGCAGCCAAAAATGCCGTCGCCCCATTCGATCACGTTCAGGTAGATCTCGAAGATCCGGCGCTTGGTGAGCGCCGCCTCCAGCCGGCGCGCGATCAGCAGCTCGGTGACCTTCCGCATCGGGTTACGTGACTCCGACAGGTAAAGGTTCTTGGCGAGTTGCTGCGTGATGGTGCTGCCGCCGCGCAGGACCTGGCCTTCTTCCCAGTTCTTTTCGAGCGAGGCCTTCAGCTCATTCAGGTCGATGCCGTCGTGATCGAAGAAGGCCGCGTCCTCGGTCACGATCACGGCACGCCGCAAGTTGGCGGAGATCTGGTTGTACGGCACCCAGCGATGGCGAATCTGGAACTTGCGGCCGGCGCGCTCGGCCTCGCGCACGCGCAGCTCCATGAATGCGGTCGTGGTCGGATTGGTGTCGGCCAGCGAACGGACGTCGGGCAGCGTCAGGTAGACGTAGGCGACGTACGCGAACCCCAGGGCCGCCATCGCGGCCAGGGCCTTGAAGACTCGTCTTGCGACCGCGATGCGCGCCACGTAGGGATTATAGGGGTCAGACCCCTCGGCGACGCAGACTCGGGGTCAGGCCCCAGGGACCACGATCTTGATCCGATCGCCGGGTGACGGCTGCACGCTCACCTCGTGGTCGTTCATGATCGCCAGCGTCGCCGCATTCACGATGCCCTTGCCCTGGCGAACGGCGATCGATTGCCACGAGTCGCCGGGGCGGACCACGTAAAAATCAACCCGGTTGGGCCGCACACTCGCGGCTTCTGCAGCCGTGAGCGTGCGGAACGACTGGATAGCCGGCACCAGGTCGCGATCGACCAGGTTGAACTCGGGTTCCGGGGCAAAGCCGGCCACGACGTACACCTGCCGCCCCACCGCAATGTGGGCGGCGCGCATCATGACCTTGCCCGTCCCCTTGGCGGTCCCGCGATACAACCCAACGTATGCGGCCTGGCCGTTGATCTGCTCGAGGCGCCCGTCCACGACGCTGTAGCCGGCCGCCCGCATGGCCGCCACTGCCACGTCGCCGACCGAACGGGCGTTGGCCGCGCCCCCGCCCTGGCCAGACAGTCGCGGCTGCTCGACCTCCTGCAACACCATGTAGTGCTCGGTGCCCGGCTCGCGGGCCATCACCGCTTCTGGCGAGTTGATGACATCCCAGCCCTCGGGAAAGGTGAGGCCGAGCCGAAGCATCGGATGCTGAAACACGTTGCCGCGGACGATGCCGTCTTTCGGGTTGTCGCCGTGGACGAGGCCGGCAATGCGGTCCAGATACTCGTCGCGATTGGTTCGAGTCGCAGTGGCCGCGGCGAACTTGCCCGCGACCGGAGTCGCCTTCCCGACGCGCGTCCCCGGGTCGGGGTGCGTGGACAGCCAGTTGGGCACGCCGTCTTCACTGAGCGCATCGACGCGCGCCAGCGTCGCCAGGAATCGCGGTACGCCGGACGGATCCCAGCCGGCGCTCGATCCGTACTCCACGCCGAGGCGATCCGCCTCGATCTCCGCTTCGCGGCCATGCTTCAGGAACAACACGCTGAGGCCCGCGGCACCGAGCTCGGTGAACGGCTGCACGCCCGGCACGAAGATGCCGAGGATGGTGAGGCCGATGCCCGCCTGCGCCTGGCGGGTGTACGCCTGGGCCGCATGCCGCGCCGTGACGTGGCCAATTTCATGTCCCAGCACCCCCGCCAACTCCGACTCGTCGTCCAGGTAGGCGAGAATCCCACGCGTGACGTAAATGTAGCCGCCGGGCAACGCGAAGGCGTTGATCGCGGGGCTGTCGACGATGGTGAAGGTCCAGGGCAGGTTGGGCCGGTGCGAGGCGCGCGCCAGCTCCTGGCCGATCTCGCTGAGGTAGTTCTGAAGGGCGGGGTCGTCGTAGACCCCCATTTCGCGGCGAATCTCGGCGTCCTGCTGCTGGCCAATGGCCAGCTCCTCGGCTTCGCTCAGCAGGGACATCTGGCTCTTGCCGGTCACCGGGTTGGTGGCGCACGCCGCCGAGGCCACGAGCCCTGCCGCCAATAGGATGCCGGTTGCCTTCCTCATGCCTTGGGGACTGCAACCCCTGTACCAGGGCCGACTGTCACGCTTTTCGGTCATCCGCGACGAGATTAGTGGCCAGCACGATCGCGAAAATTGCGACCGCCGGCGCGAGGGTCCACGGAAATCTCGCCACCGCGTTGTAGTTGCCGGCCTCGGCGAGCATGGTGCCCCAGCTGGCCACGGGATCGGGGAAGCCCAGGCCGATGAACGACAACGTCGCCTCGGCGAGAATGAAGCCCGGCAGCAACAGCGTCGCCTGCACCACCAGGTGGCCCGAACACGCGGGAAGAAGGTGACGCAGCAGGATATGCCGCGGCCCGGCGCCCAGCGAGCGCGCGGCTTGCACGTACTCCCGATCGCGCTCGGCGGCGACAATGGCGCGCACCCCCTTGGCCACGAATGGCCAGCCCACCGCCACGAAGATCCCGGCCACCAGCACGAACACCGTCGCCGCCGGCAAGACCAGCGGCAACACCGCGCGCAGCACCAGCACCACGTAAATGACGGGCAGGATCAACACGAAGTCGGCGGCTCGCATGATCGTGTCGTCGATCCAGCCGCCGCGAAACCCGGCCCACGCGCCGGCGAGCGCGCCGATTACGACCGCACCAAACGTGGCGAACAGGGCCAGGCCGACCGAGGTGCGGGCGCCGTACAGCAATCGCGACAGCACGTCGCGGCCAAAGTTGTCGGCGCCGAGCAGGAAGACCGGCTGATCATCGACCTGGCCGAACCACGGCAGCGGCAGCGTGCGGGTCGGGTCGCTCTCGAAACGCTGTTCGAGTCGATCCGCCAGCACCACCGGATGCACGACCGGCGCGCCGGCGCCCTGGAAGTGCGGCCGCATGGGCGGCGCGTGCAGGAAATCGCGAAACCCGCGGCCGGCCTCGTATGGCGCGAGCAGCGGCGCGGCCAGCGACACGCCGGCCAGCACGATCACGAACCACGCGGCGCGGCGGGTCACGGCGCCTCCTGCGAGCGGACCCGCGGGTCGGCAATCGCCAGCAGCGCGTCGGCAATCCATGTGCCCGCGGCCAGGAAGAGAGCGCCACTGGCGGCACAGCCGGCCACCAGGTACAGGTCACGTGCCCGCAGCGCGTCGTACATCAGCCGGCCCAGGCCCGGCCACGACGTGACCACTTCGACGACGAACGAACCGCTGAAGAGGCTCCCGATCATCACACCGTAGAGGCCAAGCACCGATCGCAGCGACACCGGCCACGCGTGGCGGACGATGGCCAGGATGGGACCAACGCCGCGGGCGCGGCTGGCGGTGACGAAGGGTTCGCGCACGGCTTTCTCAATGGCCTGCGACTGCAGCCGTTCGAGTGTGGCCGCCAGGGGCAGGGCCAGGGCGAGCGCCGGAATCGGCAGGTGGCGGGCCAAGTCGCCGAGCCACTGCGCCCAGGTGAGGTCGACGCCGCCAGACGAGGTCATGCCGCCGACCGGCAGCCAGCCGGTGCGGGCGGCGAGGAACACGAGGGCCAGCGAGCCGATGAGCGGCGGAATGGAGAGCGCGAGGATCGACAGCACGCGCACCGCGGCGCGGCCCAGGCCGCGCGAGCGGCTGCCGGAGTACACGCCAAGCGGCAAGCCGATGGCGGTGGCCAGCACCAGCGCCACGGCCGCGAGCACGGCGGTGTTCAGCGCGCGTTCGCCGACCAGCGTGCTGACCGGGCGGGAGTACAGCAGGGAGCGGCCGAAGTCGAGCTGGAGGGCGCCGCCCAACCACGCCAGGTATTGCTCCGCCAGCGGCCGATCCAGTCCGAGTTCGGCGCGCCGTTTCGCGAGTCCGGCCGGATCGAGCCGGAGGGCGTCCTCGGACGTGATGTCGCCGGGGGCCAGCGTGGTGAGGAGCAGTGAAGCTGACGAGACCACGAGGACGAGCAGCAGGGCGAATCCGAGACGCCTCAGGAGATAGCGTCCCATGCGCCGCTACTGCCCTGCCTGCCCCGTCGCGGCCGGCGAGCGCACCGTGATGGTGTCTGACGCCCACAGCAGTTGCGGGCGCAGGATCGACGGCGACATCGAACCCACTCGCGCACTGACGCCCATGTACATGCGCGGCGCGACGAAGTAGATCACCGGCAGGTGCTCCGCGAAGATGTCCTGCACCTGGTTGAAGAGGCGCTTGCGTTCATCCTGGTCGGTGCTGGAGGTCATCGCGTGCATCAGGTCGTCGATCTGCTTCTCCCACTCGGTCGCGGGGGTGGCCTGGCCGATATTCCAGATGTGGGCGGAACCCGAACTGAGCCAGAAATCGGGGCTCATGGCCGGATCGAGGTTGCTGATGGAGAAGAAGTTGGCAATCGCCTCGAAGTCGCCCTTGACCATGCGTTCGTTGAGCGTGCCTTGCTCGATGGCGACGACGTCCACGGCAATGCCGAGCGGGCGGAGATCCTCGCGCAGCACCGCCGAGCCGCGTTCGAGCGACGAGTTGCCGCGATACGTGAGCAGCGTGAAACGGGCTTCGGTGCCCTTCTCGTCTTCGAGCCACTCGTCGGCGTCGCGGTTGGCGAGGCCCAGCCCGGCCAGTAACTCCCGGGCCTTGTCGAGCGAGAAAGCATAGCGCGGGACGTTCGGCGAGAACCATTTCTGGTTCCCGGGCGTGACGGGTCCCCAGATCGGCACGCCGGCGCCGAGGAACACGGTGTTGGCGAAGGCCTCGCGATTCACGGCGTGGGAAATCGCCTGGCGGAACTCCTTGCGCGACATCCAGCTGCCGCGCGGGTCCTTGGCCCACTGCTGCGGCCGCAGGTTGAAGAAGAAGAGATCGGGGTCGGTGCTGACGCCCAGTTCCAGCAGCTGGAGCTTGCCCTGGTCAACGAGCGGCCGCAGGGTGGCAATGTCTTCGGGGCGCACCTGCTGCTGCAACATGTCGATCTGCCCTGACTGCAGGCGCACCAGTTCGGCATTCTGGTCGGGAACGATCTCGAGTACGAGCTGATCGAGGTATGGCAGGGCGAGGCCGGCGGCGTCCTTCTTCCAGTAACGCGGGTTGCGATCGAAGATCAGCCGCTGGCCGGGCTCGTAGCGGGACAGCACAAACGGCCCGAGCGAGACCAGGTCGGCGAGAGGCGCCGCCACACCCCATGCCTGCGCGAACGTGCCGGCGGCGAGCGCCGCCGCCAGCTTGTGCTTGGGTGCCAAGGTCAGGTTGTCGAGCATGACGATACCCGGGCCAAAGGCGCCCGGATAGGTGATCACGACGGTTCGCGCGTCGGGAGCGGTCACCGCAAGGGGCTGTCCGCCCACTTGCAGCGAGCTGGCCAGCACACTGTTGGCCTTGGGATCGTAAACGGCCTGGAACGAGAACACGACGTCGGCCGACGTGAAGGGTGTGCCGTCGGACCACGCGGCCTCGCGCAGGGTCAGGGTGAACGTGCGACTGTCCGGGGACACGGTCCACGACTCGGCGAGAGCCGGCTCAATTTCCTGCGTCGAGCGGTTGATGCGGATCAACTTGCCCTGCGTCAGCTGGGCGATGAGGTCGGTCGCGAAGTTCCGGTCGGCCCACCGGTTGAACGTGCGTGGCTCGCTGCGCAGGGAGGAACTGAGCACCCCGCCACGGGTACTGACGTTGGAGAAGACAATTTCTGTACCCGAATCCTCGGTGGGTTGTTGGCTGGACCACCAGCGCCACCCCATGAAGGCCATGAGGCCCAACAGCAGAACGCTCAGTAATGCCCGCAGTTGTCGGTTCACTTGTTGTCCAGTCGGCCAATGAACTGGCCGGTTTTACGCGTGCACGGAGAGCGAAATTCGCCCGGTTTGCGTGCAGAACAGAGTTCCGTCGCACCGCTGACCCGGGCCGGGGCAATGGCTTGGCCGTAGTTGGGGCGCGCGCCCACGCACGGCCGACCGCATCGTAGAACACCAAACCCTGCCGATGCAATCAGTTAGCGGCAAGTAGCGCCCGGCGCGGTCCTGGTGGCACCGGCCGTGCGTTGCCTGACGGTGAAGGAGCACCGTCATGGACGTTCAAACGCTGACCAATAGCGCGCCGGAATTTCGGCCCCGGGTGGGCCGCAGCGTGAGCATCGAGCAGGCCGCCCAGTTGCTGGCCGTCTCTCGCCGCACGGTTTACTACCGAATCCGTGACGGCCGTCTCCGCACCATTCGCACCCTTGGGGGCTCCCAGCGGGTGCTGATGGACTCGGTCGACGAAATGCGCGGGTCCCATTAGGCCCGCGTGGCACCGGCCTTCCTTTTGTACTTAACAGCTTGGTCCTGACCCTGGAGTCCCTGATGGAGAACCTGCAGCCGACCGCCGGCACACGCCGCGGCCGATCGCGACCTGCTTTTTACGGTTCCACCGCCGCGCTGACGATCGCGGTCTTTTTACTGGCGTGTGTCACCCCGGCCGCGGCCAACGAGCGGCGCGCGCGCCTTTCGTCGGACCTGCAGGCGCACCTCAACTCGGACTCGTCGGCGCCGATCGACATCATCCTTTCCGGGTCGCAGGAGCGAATCGAGCGGCTCGCCAAGCGGCATGGCCTGGTCGTGAAGAAGGTCCTGTCGTCGGGAGCGGTGCTGACCGCCACCAAGCGCGCGATGGCGGCGCTGGCGCAGGACGTGGAGGTGGATTCGGTGTCCGGTGATTCGACGGTGCGCTCGCACCTGGCGGTCGCGGCCCGTACCACGGGCGCGGACGCCGCGTGGGCCGGGGCGATCGCGACGCTTGGGGCGGTCGACGGCCGTGGCGTCGGCGTGGCCATTATCGACAGCGGCATTGCCGATCACCCGGCCCTGCGGAACCGGGTTGTCGCGAGCGTGGACTTCACGAGCCGTCTCGGCCGCGGCCGGGATGAGTACGGTCACGGCACCCACATTGCCGGCATCGTCGCGGCGCGGTCGTTCCGCAATTCGGCGGAGGGCGCGGAGAGCGGCATCGCGCCGGCGGCGCACCTGGTCAACCTGAAGGTGCTTGGCGCCGACGGCACGGGCC
>JBEGVQ010000036.1:0-17302 GCA_041178345.1 Acidobacteriota bacterium
CCGGCGGTGCCGATTGTGACGTCCCTCATCGAGAAGGGCGTGCGGGTGCAGGTGTACGATCCGGAGGCGATGAAGGTGGCGCGTGGGATCTTCGGGTCGAAGGTCGCCTATGCGGCGCGCAACTACGACGCGCTGAAGGGGGCGGACGCGCTGGCCGTGGTCACGGAGTGGCAGGAGTTCCGGGAACCGGACTTCGCCAGGATGCGGAAGCTGATGCGCACGCCGGTGGTGTTCGACGGCCGCAACATCTATCAGCCGGACCAGATGAAGGCGCTGGGCTTTACCTACTTCTCGATCGGACGGTAACCATGGCTCGCGTTGTCGTGACCGGGGGCGCGGGGTACATCGGCAGCCACGCCGTCCGCGCCCTGGTGGATGCGGGCCACGCGGTCGCCGTCCTCGACGACCTGTCGGCCGGACACCCGGAAGCGGTGCCGGCGGGGGTGCCGCTCGTGCGCGCCGCCATCCACGACGTGGCCGCCGTCCGCCAGTTGCTGATCGATCATCGCGCCGATGCGGTGATGCACTTTGCGGCCTGGCTGGCCGTGGGCGAGTCGGTGCAGAAGCCGCTCGAGTACTACCAGAACAACGTCGCCGGTACCCTCGGCGTGCTCGAGGCCATGCGCGACGCCGGCGTGAAGCGCTTCGTGTTCTCGTCCACTTGCGCGGTGTACGGCGAGCCCGAGCGCGTGCCGATTGTCGAGTCGCTGGCCACTCAGCCCATCAACGCCTACGGCGAAACCAAGCTGACCATCGAGCGGTCGCTGCCGCACCTGGAGCGCGCATTTGGGTTGAAGTGGATGGCGTTGCGCTATTTCAACGCCGCCGGCGCCCATCCCGATGGCTCGATCGGCGAAGACCACGCGGTGGAAGTGCACCTCATTCCGCTCGCGATCCAGGCGGCGATCGGCGGCCAGCCGCTGAAGGTGTTCGGCGAGGACTACCCGACCCCCGACGGCACCTGCCAGCGCGACTACATCCACGTGTGCGACCTGGCCGAGGCGCATTTGCGCGCGCTCGCCGCGCTCGAGCGGGGCGCCCCGTCGGCGGCCTACAATATCGGCACCGGCACGCCCCAGTCGGTGCGGGCCGTCATCGATACCGTGAGCCGCATCGTCGGCAAACCGGTCCAGTGGGAAGCGGCGCCCCGGCGCCCCGGTGACCCCGCCCAGCTGTATGCGGCGAGCGATCGCGCGCAGGCGGAACTGCAGTGGACGCCCCGTTTCGCCGATCTCGAGGTCATCGTGCGCCACGCCTGGCAGTGGCATTCGACCCATCCGAGAGGGTATAGGGTGTCTGACACCCGCTGATGAACCCCTTTCTGCGCCTCCTTCGCTACGCGACCCCCCATAAGGCGGTCATGGCCGGCGCGGCCGTGGCGATGATCGTGTATGGCGCCGCTTCCGCGGCGCTGGCGTATCTCATCAAGCCGATCATCGACGATGTGCTGACGACGCAGGACCACCTGGCGTCGATCACGGCGGCGATCCTGCTGGTGTACTTGCTGAAGGGCCTGGGCTCGTATTTCTCGACTTACCTGATGGAGGGCCTCGGGCACCGGGTGGTGATGGTGGTCCGCAACCAGTTGTTCCGCCACCTGCTGGACCAGTCGGCGGCGTTCTTCTCGCGGCGCACGGCGGGGCAACTGCTGTCGCGCATCAGCAACGACGTCGGCATGGTGCAGCGGGCGGTGTCGGAAACTGTCGGCGACCTGGCGCGCGAGTCGCTCACGCTGGTCGGCTGCGCCGGCTTGTTGTTCTACTACGACGCCAAGCTGGCGCTGGTCTGCATGACCGCGGCGCCGCTGGTCGTCTATCCGATCGTCCGCCTCGGCAAGCGCGTGCGCACGGTGTCGCGCTGGAGCCAGGAGGCGCAGGAACACATGTCGCATGTCGCCGGCGAGGCCTTTACCGGCCACCGGATCGTCAAGGCCTTTGGCGCGGAGGGCCGCGAGGCCACCAAGTTCGAGCGGGCCTCGGCGACGCTGTTCCGCACCAACCTGAAGGTGACGCGCGTGTTGGCGACCCTGCCGCCGCTGATGGAGTTCCTGGGCGGCGTCGCCATTGCCGGCGCCTTGTGGTACGGCAGCCGCGAGATCGCCGAGGGCCGGCTCACCGCCGGTGAGTTCACCTCGTTCCTGGCGGCGCTGCTGCTGATGTACGGGCCGGTCAAGAAGCTGTCGCGCGTCAACGCCAATCTCCAGCAGGCGATGGCGGCCTCGGACCGCATCTTCGAATTGCTCGACACGCACACCGAGGTGACGGAGCGCGCGGGTGCGGCGGCGCTGCCGCCGTTTGCCGGGATGATCGAGTTCCGCGACGTCAGCTTCGGCTACGAAGACGGCCATGGCCGCAGCACGCTGCGCGGCGTGTCGTTCTCGGTAAAGGCCGGCCAGATGGTGGCGATCGTCGGCAGGAGCGGCGCCGGCAAGACGACCCTGGTCAACCTGTTGCCGCGCTTCTACGACGTCACGGGCGGCGCGATCACGATCGACGGCCACGACCTTCGCGACATCACCCTGGCGTCGCTCCGCGCGCAGATCGGCATGGTGACGCAGGAGACGGTGTTGTTCGACGACACCATTGCCGCCAACATCGCGTACGGCACGCCGGGGGCCGGGACGGCCGCGATCGAAGCGGCGGCGCGCGCCGCGCACGCCCACGATTTCATCGCGGCGCAGCCGCACGGCTACCAGACCCGCATCGGCGAACGCGGACAGCGGCTGTCGGGCGGGCAGCGGCAGCGGCTGGCGATTGCGCGCGCGTTGCTCAAGAACTCGCCGCTGCTGATCCTGGACGAGGCGACCTCGGCCCTCGATTCCGAGTCGGAGCGGCTGGTGCAGCAGGCGCTGGCGACGCTGATGATGAACCGCACGTCGTTCGTGATCGCGCACCGCCTGTCGACGGTGCAGAAGGCCGATGCCATCATCGTGCTCGAACGCGGCCGGGTGGTCGAGATCGGCAGGCACGACGAGCTGGTGGCGCGGTCCAACGGCGCGTATGCGCGGCTGAGCGAGCAGCAACTGCTCGACGGCCGGCCCGACGCGAAGGACCGGACCGACGGCGGGGTTGCCGAGCGACGGACCAGCCGGCGGTGGAAGGCCGAGAGCACCCTATGATCAAGAGCATGACCGGTTTTGCGTCACTCACGAGCGACGATGAGCGCGGCACGATCGGCGTGACCATTCGCGCGGTCAATCACCGCTTTCTCGACCTGCAGTTGCGGCTGCCGACGCCGCTGGCCGCGCTCGAGCCGTCACTGCGCGCGCTGGTGCAGAAGCGCCTGGCGCGCGGCCGGGTCGAGATTGGCGTGTCGCTGCAGACCCGGCAGGTGTCGGCGCCGCGCGTCGAGCTGAACGCCGCGTTCGCGCAGGCGCTGGCAGCGGTCATGGAGCAAGCCCGGTCGCAAGGCCTGGTCAGCGGCGCGTTGACCCCTGGTGACCTGCTGCGACTGCCGCAGGCGCTGACCATCCAGGACCAGATGCCCGATGCCGGCGGCCTGGCCGAGGCCCTGGGCGCGCCGGTGACGTCGGCGGTGGACGCCGCGATCGCGCAGCTCGAAACCATGCGCGTGCGCGAAGGGCAGCACTTGCGCGCGGATCTCGACCTGCGCAAGGCGATGCTGGCGGACCTGATCGTCCGCATTGCCGCCGCCGCCGACACCGGGCGCGTGGACCTCGAGGCGCGGCTGCTGGAACGGGCGCGGGAACTGGCCGGCACGCTGCCGATCGACCAGGCCGCGCTCGCGCAGGAGGTGGTGCGCGTGGCGCAGCGCTCGGACATCACCGAGGAAGTGACGCGCTTTCACGGCCACCTGGCGCATTGGGACGCACTCTCGGACAGCGCCGAGCCGTGCGGCCGCAAGCTCGACTTCCTGTTGCAGGAGATGAACCGCGAGATCAACACCGTGGGCTCCAAGGCCGACGGGCTGCAGGTATCGGAGGTCGTCATCCAGGCGAAGGCCGAGTTGGAGAAGATGCGCGAGCAGGTTCAGAATGTCGAGTAAGCCCCGGCGACTGGTCCGCCGTAGCGCGCGGCGCGGAGGCGGATGACACCGATGACGCAGAACACCGATCGGGGCCTGCTGTTCATCGTCTCGGCCGCGTCGGGGACCGGCAAGACGACCCTGGCCGAGCGGCTGGTGCAGATCCTGCCCAACCTGCGGATGTCGCGGTCCTTCACGTCGCGTCCGGCGCGGGCCGGCGAGCGCGACGGCGTCGACTATCATTTCGTCTCGCGGCCCGAGTTTGAGGGCATGATCGCGCGCCACGACTTCCTGGAGTGGGCCGACGTGTTCGGGAACCTGTACGGGACCTGCCGGTCCGACACCGAGGCACTGCTCGCGTCGGGCCAGGACGTGGTGCTCGTGATCGACGTGCAGGGCGCCAGGCAGGTGAAGGCGACCGGCGTCGACCACACGGCGATCTTCGTGCTGCCGCCGTCGTTCCAGATTCTCGAGCGGCGGCTGCGCGGCAGGAGCGCCGACAGCGAAGAGGCCATGCAACGCCGGCTCGCCGCGGCGCGCGCCGAAGCCGGTTTCTACGTTGATTACGACTACGTCGTGATCAACGATCAGCTCGAGCCGACGGTGGTGCGGCTGCAGGAGATCATCGCCGCCGAACGGTCGCGGACCCATCGCATGACTCCCATCGCGGAAGCGATCATCAAGTCGTTTGAGAAATAACCAGGAACGCGGAACCCATTCATGGCATTCATCGCACTCGGCGTGACCGGCGGCATCGGCGCCTACAAGGCGGTGGAGATCGCGCGCGGTCTCCAGAAGAACGGCCACGAGGTGGTGGCGATCATGACCCGCGCGGCCACCGGGTTCGTGGGGCCGTTGACCTTCGAGGCGATCACGCGGCGCGAGGTGATCACCGACCAGTGGCAGACGGGCGCCAACGCGGATATCGAACACATCTCGATCGCCTCGACCATCGACCTGCTGCTGGTGGCGCCGGCCACCGCCAACACGGTGGGGAAGTTTGCCAACGGCCTGGCCGACGATTTTCTGTCGTCGCTGTTCGTCGCGACCAAGGCGCCGGTGCTGATCGCACCGGCCATGAACACCAACATGTTCGAGCACCCGGCCGTGGCGAAGAACCTCGAGACGCTGATGGCGCGCGGGGTGCACGTGGTTGATCCCGGCTCCGGCTACCTGGCCTGCGGCTGGATTGGCAAGGGCCGGCTGGCCGAGCCCGAGGCCGTGGTGGCGGCGGCGGAAATGGTGTTGGCGTCGAAGGGCGGTCACAGCCTCGCCGGCCGGCGCGTGCTGGTGACTGCCGGACCGACGTTCGAGGACCTCGACCCGGTGCGCTTCGTCGGGAACCGATCGAGCGGGCGCATGGGCTACGCGCTGGCGGCCGAAGCGCTGCGCCGAGGCGCCGCGGTGACGCTCGTCAGCGGTCCCACCCACTTGACCGCGCCGAACGGTGCCGTGGTCGTGGCCGTCCGCAGCGCGGCCGAGATGCATGCCGCGGTGATGACGAGGACCGACGGACAGGACGCCGTGATCATGGCCGCGGCCGTGGCCGATTACACGCCGGCGGCGCCATCGGCCGGCAAGGTCAAGAAGGCCGAGGGCGACCTGACGATCACGCTCAACCGCACGAAGGACATCCTTGGCGACCTCGGCCGCTTGCCGTCGCGCGCCAGGGGCGTGCCGGTGTTGATTGGTTTCGCCGCCGAAACCCACGATGTCGTGCAGTACGCGCAGGGCAAGCTCGAGAAGAAGGCCGTCGACCTGGTGGTGGCCAACGATGTCTCGCGGGCCGATGCGGGCTTTGATGTCGACACCAACGCCGTGTCGCTGGTCACCGCCGCCGGTGTGGAAGACGTGCCGCTCCAGAGCAAGGCCGCCGTGGCCGCGCGCATTCTCGATCGCGTGGAGCAGTTGCTGATCGCCGTGCCGGTCCGTAACGCAGCCGCCAAGGCGTAACCCATGTCACGAGAGATTGCCGACCACCTGCGGTACTTCGCAGACATGGGCGTGACTGGCCTCAGCCGCGATCCGGCCTGGCGCGAGCGCGCGGACAAGGGACCAGACAATGTAGTCTCTGGGGTTCCTGTCCACCGTCGCCTTGGCGACGGTGGAAGCCAGACCGGCCCGGCCGGCCTGACGGCGGACGCCACATCGGCGGTTGCGACTGAATCGCTCGACGACCTCAAGGCCGAGATCGGTCCGGCGTGCATGCGGTGCAAGCTGTGCTCGCTTGGCCGCTCGCAGGTCGTCTTCGGGGTCGGTCACGCGAAGGCGCGCCTGATGTTCGTGGGCGAAGCGCCGGGCGAGGAAGAAGACAAGCGCGGCGAGCCGTTCGTGGGCCGGGCCGGGCAGTTGCTGACCAAGATCATCGAGGCGATGGGCCTGTCGCGCGAGCAGGTCTACATTGCCAACGTGATCAAGTGCCGCCCGCCGGAGAATCGCAATCCCGAACCCGACGAGGTGGCGGCGTGCGAGCCGTACCTGTTCCGGCAGCTCGACGTGATCCGGCCCGCGGTGATCGTGCCGCTCGGCAAGTTCGCGGCGCAGTGCCTGCTGAAGACCACCGACCCCATCACGCGGCTGCGAGGGCGGCGCTTCGACTATCGCGGGACCACGCTCGTCCCGACGTTCCATCCTGCCTACCTGCTGCGCAACCCGTCGGCGAAGCGCGAAGTGTGGGAAGACATGAAGCTGGTTCGCGCCATCCTCCAGGGCGACGCGTAGGCCCGCCTTGAGCGAACGTCTCGTGTCTGTCGCGGTGCCGGTGCCCGCGCTCGGCCTGCTCACGTATCGCGTGCCGCCCGACCAGGCCATGCCGGTGCCGGGCGCGCGCGTGATCGTGCCGCTGGGCCCCCGCAAGCTGACCGGCGTCGCCGTCGGCCAGGTCAGTGCCGCCGACAGTTCGTTCAAGCTCAAGGACATCATCCAGGTGCTGGACGCCGGCGCGTTCGTGCCGGCCGACGTCGTCAAGCTGACCCAGTGGGTGGCGGAGTACTACCTCGCGGGGCCCGGCGCCGCGCTGTCGGCCGCCTTGCCGCCGTACGGGCTCTCGAACCGTGTCGATCGATTCAAGACGGTGCGTGTCGTGGCGTTGACGGCAGAGGGAAGTCGGCACGTGCCGGGCCTTGGCCCCAAGCAGGTCCAGGCGCTGCACCTGTTGGCCGATGCCCCCGGCGGCCTGACCGCGCCGGTGCTGGCCGAGCGCGGCATCGCCGCCGCCACCATCACGCGGCTGGCAAGCCTGGGCTTCGTGTCGATTCGCCACGAGCGGGTCGATCGCGATCCCTTCGAGCATGCGGTCACCGCGCACACTCCGGCCACCTTCGCGCCGGGCGCTTCGGTGGACAAGGCCGGTCAACTGACGCGCGCCTTGACCGTCGAACAGGACGCGGCGCTGGCCCACCTGGCGCCGCTCGCCGCCGCCGACGCCTTCCACGTGGCGCTGGTGCACGGCGTGACCGGCAGCGGCAAGACCGAGGTCTACCTGCGGCTGGCCGAGGTGGTGCGGCAGCGCGGGCGTGGCGTGTTGATGCTGGTGCCCGAGATCGCGCTCACGCCGCAGGTGGCGGCGCTGTTTCGCGCGCGCTTCGGCGCGGCGGTCGCTATCCAGCACAGCGGCCTGTCCGACGGCGAGCGCCACGACCAGTGGCACCGCATCCGCCGCGGCGATGTCGATGTGGTGATCGGCACGCGGTCGGCGGTGTTCGCGCCGCTGGCCCATCCCGGGCTGATCATCGTGGACGAGGAGCACGACACCTCGTACAAGCAGGACGAGACGCCGCGCTACCACGGGCGCGATGTCGCGATCATGCGCGGCAAGTTCACCGGCGCCCTGGTGGTGATCGGTTCGGCCACGCCGACCCTCGAGTCCTATACCAACGCGCTGGCCGGCCGCTACTCACTGGTCACGCTGCGCCGGCGCGTGCTCGACCGGCCGATGGCGCAGGTGCAAGTGGTGAACATGCGCGAAGAGATCGCGGCGGCCGGCGCCGAGGTGGTGCTGAGCCGCGCGCTGACCGGCGCCATCGCCGCGAGGTTGGCCGACGGGCAGCAGTCGCTGATTCTGCTCAATCGCCGCGGGTTTGCCAACTCGGTGCTGTGCCGGCAATGTGGCGCCAGCCTGGAGTGTCCCAACTGCAGCGTGACGCTCACCGTGCACACGCAGGGCCGCGACGGGTACCGGGGCCGCTGTCACTACTGCAACTTCACGAAGATGGTGCCGAAGGCGTGCGAGAAGTGCGCCGCGCCGTACATGGAACGCATCGGCTTCGGGACCGAGCGGGTCGAGGCCGAGGTGCGCGCGGCGTTTCCCGCCGCCCGCGTGGCGCGCGTCGACCGCGACACCGTGCGGCGGAAGGGCAGCCTCGTGGAGGTCCTCGAGCAGGTCGCCCGGCGCGAGGTGGACGTGCTGATTGGCACGCAGATGATCGCCAAGGGCCACGACTTTCCCGAGTGCACGCTGGTCGGCGTAATCTCGGCCGATGTCGGCCTGGGGCTGGCCGACTTCCGCTCGGCCGAGCGCACCTTCCAGTTGTTGACGCAGGTCGCCGGGCGGGCCGGCCGCGGCGAGACGCCAGGACAGGCCATCATCCAGTCGCTCGTGCCCGAGCATTACAGCGTGCGCCTCGCCTGCGACCAGGACTACCGGGCGTTCTACGACCAGGAGATCGAGTTTCGGCGCGCCATGCGCTACCCGCCGCAGGTGGCGATGGTGAACGTCGTGGTGCGCGACCAGACCTTCGAGGGGGCGATGGCCGCCGCGCAGGCCCTCGCCGGCGCCATGCGCGGCACCGCGGGCTTCGTCGTGCTCGGTCCGGCGCCGGCGCCGCTGACCAGGCTGCGCGGCGAGCATCGCGTGCAGCTGTTCCTGAAGGGCACGAGCCGAAAGGCCATGCGCGAAAGCCTGCAGCTGGCGCTGTCGCGAGCGGCCAGGATGGCGAAGGCGATCGCGGTGGACGTCGATCCGCTATCGATGCTGTGACTACGGCGAGCCGATGAATTCGCCGATCGGCGCCGGCGTGAAGCACACGACCAGCATCAGCAGCGCCACGCCCGCGAGGATCAGCCGCCCCTGGTCGAGCGGCTCGTCTTCGTCGAGGGTCGGCGGATGGTGGGGGCCGAGCACGAAGATCATCACGCCGAGCAGGATCGCCCAGACCACCCAGCTAAGGGAGAACAACGCCAGGGCCACCACCACCACCATGGTGGCGAGGGTCACCCACGTCGAACGGCGCCCGAGCACCGCGTAGCTGATGTGGCCGCCATCGAGCTGGCTGATTGGAAACAGGTTGAGCGCCGTCGCGAGCAGCCCGAACCACGCGGCGAACGCCATCGGGTGCATGCTGATCGTCTGGCCGGCCGGCACGTCTCCCCAGATGGTCCAGGCGGCGAACTGGAACAGCAGGGGCTCGCCCAGTTCGAGCAGCCCCGACGAGTCTTCGGGGATCGGGACGACCTTCGACATCCAGAGCCCCGCAAACAGCGCCGGCACCGCGATGACGAAGCCGGCGATCGGCCCGGCGATGCCGATGTCGAACAACGCGATCTTGCCGGGGATGCGGGAACGGATGCGGATGAACGCACCGAGCGTGCCGGTCAGCGTAATCGGGGCCGGCAGGAAGAAGGGCAGCGTGACGTCCACGCGATAGCGCAGGCACGCGAGGTAGTGCCCCATCTCGTGGCAGCCGAGAATGGTCAGGATGGTGAGGCTGTACCAGAAGCCGTTGAAATAGAACGAGGGCCGCCCGAACAGGTCGGTGGCCCACTGCTGCCGATCGGCGGGGGCCATCGCGAGCAGCGTCGCGACATCGACCTCATAGTAGGCAAACATCTCGGCGCCGACGAAAGTGGTTGACGCCAGGGTCAACAGGAACAGGAGCCAGTGCAGCCACAGCCGGCGGGGCCGCGGTTGAGGCGGCACGTAGACCGGCACGAAATCCTCGTACCGATCGACCGGGTCTGGAATGGGCAAAGACGGGGGACCTGGCGGTCCCGGGGGCGGGTGCACGGGCCTTAACCGATGTTCTGCAGTTCCTTGCCGGGCTTGAAGCGAATGGTCCGGCCCGGCGGGATGCGCACTTCCTTGCCGGTCCGGGGATTGCGGCCAATCCCGCGCTTTCGGGGCTTTACCTGAAACACGCCAAACCCCCGCAGCTCAATGCGTTCGCCGCGCTGCATCGAGTGACGCATCGCTTCAAATACCGCATCCACTGCCAGCTCAGCCTTCACCTTGGTGACGTCAGCCACCCGTGAGACCTCGTTCACGATGTCGACCTTGATCATGCTCCCTGGTCGCTCCTCGATCAGTGTAACTAGCTTAAATCAGGGCACTTACGCTGTCAAACGGATAAGTGCTTTGTCTGGATGGATTTATCGGCAGCCGCGTGCAGGGCTGTAGGGGAGAGTCCGCCGCAAGCCCTTTTAAACCTGTAAGATAGAGGAAATCGTGTCACAGAAGCCCTTGCCCCGCGTCGTGCTGGTCGGCCGTCCAAATGTCGGGAAGTCAACGCTATTCAATCGCTTGAGCGGCGCACGGCGGTCGATCGTCACCGCGATTGCCGGGACCACGCGCGACGTCATTACCCATCCGGTCACGTGGGGCGACGCGCGGTTTGACCTGACCGATACCGGCGGCCTGTTCGGGGCCAGTGAAGACCCGCTCCACGAACTGGTGGTCGAGCGGGGACAACGCGCGCTCAAGTCCGCCGACCTGATCGTCTTCGTCGTCGATGGCCGCGAGGGACTGATTCCCGGCGACCAGGAGATTGCCGCCGCCGCGCGTGAAACCGGCGTGCCCGTCATCCTGGCCATCAACAAGATGGACGACCGCCGCGGCCGCGACGGCGCGCTCGAACTCTACAAGATGGGTTTCGACTCGGTCGTCGAGATCAGCGCCGAGCATGGCCAGGCCGTCGGCGACCTGCTCGAAGTGATCGTGGCAATCCTCCCGCAGACCCGGTCGCGGGCGGTGGCGCCGGAGCCTGACGAGCCTGACGAGGAGGCCGCGGTAGAGGCCGCCGACGACCCTCCCGGCGAAACCGCGATCGCCATTGTCGGCCGGCCGAACGCGGGCAAGTCGTCGCTCGTGAACCGGCTGCTGCGCGAAGAGCGCATGATCGTGTCCGAGATGCCGGGCACCACGCGCGACTCGGTGGATTCGGTGCTGAGGTGGCATCGCCGGCAGTTCCGCATTGTTGATACCGCCGGCATCCGCAAGCCCGGCAAGGTCTCGAAGTCGGGGCAGGTCGAAACCCTCAGCGTGATGCTGGCCAAGCGCGCCATCGAGCGCGCCGACGTGGTCGTGCTGGTGATCGATGCGACGGTCGGCCCCACCGACCAGGACGGCGCCATTGCCGGCGCCGCGAAGGACGCGGGCCGCGGCGTGATTGTCGCCGCCAACAAGTGGGACCTGATGAAAGAGCAGGGCCCCGAGGCGGCGAAGGTGTTCGACGAGAACCTGCGCTATCAACTCAAGTTCCTCGACTTCGCGCCCATCCTGCATATCTCGGCCGCCACCGGCGAGCGCACGCCGAAACTGCTGGAGATGGTGGACAAGGTCTACGCCGCGACGCGCAAGCGCGTGCCCACCGGCGAACTGAACCGCTTCATCGAGAAGATCACGAGCGCCGCGCCACCGGTCACGGCGAGCCGCCGCAACATGCGCGTCATGTACGCCGCGCAGGCCGCCGTCGCGCCGCCCACGTTCATCCTGTTCACGAACAGCCTCACGAAGCTGCACTTCTCGTACGAGCGTTTTCTCGAGAACCGCCTGCGCGAGGAGTACGCGTTTCTGGGCGCGCCGATTCGGATCCAGATTCGCGGCCGCGCCGAACAGCGTGGTGACGATGCGCGCAAGACGGCGCGAGAGCGTGCGCCCGAGCGGCGCAGCCCGGTTCGCAAGGGGCCCGGGTCGAAGCGCTCCAAGCACGAGCGCTTGAAGGCCGCGAGCAAGTCGGCGAACAAGGGAGCGTGGGATAAGCCTGTGCACGCGCGGGGGACGGCGGGTAAGGCCGGTGGGGCAGGTACGGTGAAGGGCAAGCCCGTGTCGGCGAGGCAGAAGGCGCGCGCGGCGCAGCCGAAGTTGTCGAAGAAGTCACGCGCCGGCAAGGGGCCGAGGCGGTCGGGCCGCTAGAGGCTGCGTGCTATACTCCCCGGTGGACATTGCCTCGATGGCTGCACCCAAGCGCGAGCTATTCAAGGCCGCGGACGTCTGCGAAGTGGTGCAGGTTCAGCCGTACGTTTTGCGGTCCTGGGAAGCTGAGTTCCCGCAAATCGGCCAGGTGCCGGCCGGCGGCGGCCCGCGCCTCTATCGCCGCGTGGACGTCGAGCTGGTCCTCCGCATCAAGCAGCTTGTCTTTGAGGAAGGCCTGACGCTGTCGGGCGCCCGCAGGCGCCTGGACGAAGACGGCGACGGCGCGGACAGCGGCGCGGCGGCGATGCTGGTGGAAGAGGTCGTGGGCGACCGCGTGCTTGACCGGCTGCGACACGTGAAGACCGGGCTGCAGTCGATTCTGCAGATTCTCGCCAAGGACGGTGTCGAGGCCGCGGAACTGCAGTTGGTTCCCCCGCCTGCGCCCGAGGCCAAGAAGAAGACAGTGGCGAAAGCCGCCAAGAGAAAATAGACTTAGAAGGTGTGGCGACAGACCTTTAGGTCGGTCGTCGACTTACCCCGCAAGTCCGTCAGCGCAAGTCTGGACGGGATGTAGCGTAGCCTGGTAGCGCGCCTGCTTGGGGTGCAGGAGGTCCCGAGTTCGAATCTCGGCATCCCGACCAACCTTCGCTCTGGATTCAGGCGAAGGTGGTCCACCATCGCCCGCGCAGCGAGCGGAGGTGGACGATTCAATGCGAACTCGTGCTTCGGTTGGCAAGCCCTCGTGAAGCCCTCCATCAAGACTCTCAGTCAACTGATACCGATTGCGGTTGCCGCGGCCTTGGCGTTTGCCCCGCCGTCGGCTCAAACCGTGGAACGGTTCTACGCGCGCTGGCTGTATCCCTCGCTTCAAGCCAACCTGACCGCGCTCTCGAATCGCGCGGCGTGGCCGCTGTTCGATCTCGCTCTCGGCATCGTCATCGCGTTGCTGGCCGGCGGCTGGATCTACTGGCTTCGCCGTACCCGCCGCGAGCGATGGTTCAAGCCGATTGGCCGCGGCTTGTTCGCGACGCTGGCCGGCGCCTCGATCGTCTACCTGTGGTTTCTCGCCGCGTGGGGGCTCAACTACGCGCGCCCGCCGCTCGAGTCGGTGATGCCATTCGACGCGTCGCGCATCACGCCGCGTGCGGTGCGCGCGCTCGCGGAGCACGCGGTGCGGCAAGCGAACCGCACCCATGCCGCGGCGCATGCGGCGGGGTTTCCGGGCATTCACGACCGGCCCGCGGAACTCGCCGAGGCGCTGCACCAGGTGGAGCGCGAATTGGGACGTCCACGTCCGACCCTGCTGGCGCAGCCCAAGTCGTCGATCCTGTCGCCGTTCTATCGCGCTTCCGGCGTCAGTGGACAACTCGCGCCGTTGTTCCTCGAGACGCTGCTCAATCCAGACCTGACCGGCCCCGAGCGGCCGGCGGTGCTCGCGCACGAGTGGGCGCACTTGTCGGGCTTCGCTCCCGAATCGGATGCCAGCTTCGTCGGCTATCTCGCGGCGCTGCGGGCGGGCCCCGCCGCGGAATACAGCGTGTGGCTGGACCTGGTGGCGGAAGCCGCCAACCAACTACAGGCGGTGACCGCGCGCCTGGTGCTCGAGTCCCTGGCAGACGGTCCGCGCCGGGATCACCAGGCCATTCGTGAACGGCTCAAAGCGCGGGTGCAACCGGTCGAACGGGTGGCGTGGTCCACCTACGATCAAATGCTGAAGTCGCAAGGCGTCGAAGCAGGTGTGCGAAGCTACAGTCGCGTGATCCAACTTTTGATTGGCACTGATGCCTTGAAGGTGGATCTCGGGGCCAGGCAACCCTAAAAGGTTGCCTCCACAGGTGAAGATGGATACCCGTGTCCTGAAAGTCGATCCCAGCCAGCCCGATCCCGGCGTCGTGGAAGAGGCGGCGCGGGCGATTCGCGGCGGCCAGCTCGTGGCGTTCCCGACCGAGACCGTCTATGGCCTCGGCGCCAACGCGTTCGACCCGGTCGCCGTTGCCAAGATCTTCGAAGCGAAGGGCCGCCCGGCCACTGATCCGTTGATCGTCCACATTGCCCACATCGGGCAACTGTCGATGTGCGCGTCGCAGGTGCCCCCCGCGGCCCGCCAGCTGGGCCTGGCCTTCTGGGCCGGGCCGCTGACGATCATCCTGCCGAAGCAGCCACAGATTTCCGACAGCGTGACCGCCGGCTTGCCCAGCGTCGCGTTGCGGGTGCCCTCGCACCGGGTCGCGCGCGCGTTGCTGGAGATGGCGGGCGTGCCGGTCGCGGCGCCCAGCGCCAATCGGTTCTCACGGCCGAGCCCCACGACCGCCGCGCACGTGGTCGCCGACCTCGACGGCCGGATCGATGTCGTGCTCGACGGCGGCGCCACCGACATCGGCCTCGAGTCGACCATCGTGGACTTCACGGTGGACCCGCCGGTGATGCGCCGGCCCGGGGGATTGACGCTCGAGCAGATCCGCCGCGTGGTGCCGGAAGTGGTTGCCGTCAGCGAGCAGGGCAGCGCCGGGGTGGCGCAGGTTGCGCCCGGTCAACTGACGCGGCACTATGCGCCGCAAGCGGCATTGACCCTCTATATGGGCGCCGCCCACCTGGCCGTGGCTCGAGTGGCCGCCGATACCAGGACGCTGGCCGCCAGGGGCGCGCGCGTCGGCATCCTCGCACCCGAGGAGGACCTCCGCGCCCTCGCGCCGGAGCTGGCTCCGTTGGCGGCCACGGGGCGCGTGGAAGTTCAGCCCTATGGGTCGCGAAGCGATCCGGAGCGGTCGGCGCGGGAGCTGTTCGCCGGGTTGAGGGCGCTCGATGCCTGCGGCGTCTCCTATATCCTGGCGACCGCCATCGACGCCGGCGGCCTGGGGCTCGCCGTCGTGGACCGGCTCACGCGTGCGGCCGAGGGGCGAGTCCGCAAGGTCTAGGGTCGCGTCATGGTCGTTTGTTCAGGTTGAATCTACGACCGCTGTCGGCGTATTTCCATCGGAACAGTTGGTGCTATCATGCGCAGCTATTCGGGGGGGATGGCTCAATGAGTCAAGCAGGTATGACAGGCGTTCCGGGCCCACAGCCCGGCCATTCGCGACGGAACTTCATTAAGGGTGTCATCGCAGCGGGCGCGACCGTTTCTGCGTCGGCGTACCTCTTCCGCACCACCATCATCGGCCAGAACGATGGCATGGCGGGTGCGGTCGAACGTCTCATCACGCTCGATGTCAACGGCCAACAACGCCGTGTCGATGTGCTGAAGAACGAGACGCTCTCGAACACTTTGCGCTACAAACTCGGTCTGACCGGCACCAAGCTCGGTTGTGACCGGTCGGAGTGTGGCGCCTGCACGGTGCTCGTGGACGATGTGCCGCGGTATGCGTGTTCAGTGCTGACGCACAGCGTGCGCGGCAAGAAGATCCAGAGCATTGAAGGGCTCGCCGCTCCCGATGGCACGTTGCACCCGGTGCAGCAGGCCGTGGTTGATGGCCAGGGCTTCCAGTGCGCGTTCTGCATGCCGGGCTTCGTCATGGCCACGGTGGGCTTTCTCAAGACCAATCCCGCGCCGACGCGCGCCGAACTGGCGCACGGCGTTTCCGGCAACCTGTGCCGGTGCGCCGATTACAACAAGATCCTGGATGTCCTGATGGTGGCAGCCGACAAGTCGAGGGGGGCCTAATCCATGGCTGAACAGCAGAAGCCGGTCGCGCCGGCCACGCCCGTCGAGCCGCCCAAGAAGATGGAATTCCGGCTCCTCGGCAAGAACTACGTCACCGCCGACCTGGTCGCCAAGGTCACCGGCAAGGCCAGATACGCCGAAGACTTCCGTGCCGAGGGCATGGTCTTCATCAAGTTGATGCCGAGCCCGCGCCCGCATGCGCGCGTGATCAACATCGACGCCTCGGCCGCCCTGGCCATGCCGGGCGTGCACGGGATCCTGACCGCCAAGGACCTGCCGGTACCGCCGGCTCCGCCAACACCGCCTCCGGCGGCGGCTCGTCCGGCCCCGGCTGCGGGCGCCGCTCCTGCCGCCGGTGCCGCTCCGGCTGCTGGCGCCGCCCCCGCCGCTGGCGCACCTGCTGCCGGTGCCGCTGCTGCGCCGCCTTCGCCGCCCATGCCTCCCGAGTTCGCACTCACCGACGAACCGGTCTACGAGGGTGAGCCCATTCTCGCGGTCGCGGCCGACAGCGAAGAGTTGGCGTCCGCCGCAATCGACAAAATCGTTGTCACGTTTGAGCCGCTCCCGTTTGTGATCGATCCGCTCGAGGCCTTGCGGCCCGGTGCGCCGAACGGCCGCACGCAAGGCAACGTGTTCGTGGGCCCGAGCATGCGCACGCTCAAGTGGACGGCCGACGACATGGCCATGCTCGATTCCGGCAAGTTCCCGGCGAGCGCCGAAGCGACCGAGACGACCGTGTTCGGCGATGTCGCGAAGGGCTTCGCGGAAGCCGATCTCATCGTCGAGCGCGACATGTACCAGCAGACCACGTCACACCAGCCGCTCGAGTCGCGGTCGTGCATGGCGTACTGGCAGAACGGCAAGTGCTACATGCACGTGTCCACGCAGAGCCTGGCGCGCACGGTTGCGGCCGTGGCGGGCTGGGTCGGCGTCAAGCCGGAAGAACTGGTGCTGATCAGCGAGTACACGGGCGGCGGTTTCGGCAGCAAGATTCCGGGCGCTCAGTCCATGGCGATTCCGGCGCTGATGTCGAAGAAGCTGAACGGCCGCCCGGTGATGATGCGCGTTTCGCGCGCCGAAGAGACCTACATCGGCCGCACGCGCCCCGGCTACCAGGGCTGGATCAAGATGGGCTTCAAGAAGGACGGCCGCGTCACCGCGATCGACACCTTCATCGTCGAAGCCGCCGGTCCGTATCGCCGCCAGGGCGATCACTCGACCACCGCGAACCTCGGTTCGTTGTTGTTCCAGGCGCCGAACATGCGCTTCCGCGGCCTCTCGGTAGCCACCAACACGCCGCCGGGGACGTCGCAGCGGGCGCCGGGCGGGTTGCAGGCCTCGGTCTGGTTCGAGCCGCTGGTGCATGAAGCCGCAAAGAAGCTGGGCCTCGACCAGGTGGCGATTCGACGGCTGAACGCGCCCGAAGGCCAGGCCCTGTTCGGACTCGTGGCGCCCGACACACCGCCGGGACGTCCGCGCAACAAGCTGACCAGCTGCTTCGTGAAAGAGTGCCTCGACCAGGGCGCCGAGCT
>JBEGVQ010000037.1:0-12424 GCA_041178345.1 Acidobacteriota bacterium
CCGACCCCGCGTCGCCCACTGGCTGGCGCGTCAACATCTGGGTGAAGCAGGGCATCCTGGTGGGCTTCCGCTGCGGCGACGTGGTGGACATGGGGATCGCCAAGGGCCGCTGGCCCTTCTACGACAAGGACACCCTGCCGCTCAAAGACCTGTCGGCCGCCGGCGGCGTGCGCGTCGTGCCGGGTGGGTCGTCCATCCGGGATGGGGCTTACCTCGGGACGGGCGTCATCTGCATGCCGCCGATGTACATCAACATCGGCGCCTACGTCGGCGAGGGGACGCTGGTCGACTCGCATGCGCTGATCGGGTCCTGCGCGCAAATCGGCGCGCGCGTGCACGTGAGCGCGGCGGCGCAGATCGGCGGCGTGCTCGAACCCGTCGGCGCGCTGCCGGTGATCGTCGAAGACGACGTGCTGGTGGGGGGCAACACCGGCATTTACGAAGGCGCGGTCATCAAGCAGCGGGCCGTGATTGCCGCGGGCACGGTGCTGACCGGGTCGACGCCGGTTTACGACCTGGTCCACGGCGTCATCATCAAGCCGGCCGCCGGGCAACCGCTGGTCATTCCCGAGGGCGCCGTGGTCGTGCCCGGGGCGCGGGCGGTGACCCAGGGCGCGGGCAAGGACTGGGGGCTGTCGCTCGCCACGCCCGTGATCGTCAAGTACCGCGACGGCAAGACCGACGCGAGAACGGAACTCGAACAGTGGATCCGGTAGATCACCTCAGCCTCACCCGGCAGCTGGTCGACATCGAATCGACGACGGGGCAGGAGGGCAAGGTCGCGGCGGTGCTCGCGCAGTACCTGCGCGGCCGCGGTTACTCGGTGCTCGAGCAGCCCCTGGGCCACGGGCGCACCAACGTGATTGCCGCGGTGGGCGAACCCGAGGTGGTGTTCTCCACACACTTCGACTGCGTGCCGCCCTTTTTCCCCAGCCGCATCGACGGCGGGCTGCTGTTCGGGCGCGGGGCGTGCGATGCCAAGGGCATTCTCGCCGCGCAGGTGGCGGCCGCCGAGCGGCTGCGCGCGGCCGGCGACACCCGCATTGGCCTGGTGTTCGTCGCCGGCGAAGAGCGGGGCAGCGACGGCGCCAAGGCCGCCAACAAGATCGCCTCGCAGTCGCGGTACCTGATCAACGGCGAGCCGACCGACCTGCGCCTGGGCGCGGCCACTCGCGGCGTGTTCCGCGTGCGCCTGACCGCCGCCGGCAAGGCGGCCCACTCCGGCTATCCCGAGCTTGGCGAGTCGGCGATCGAGAAACTGATGGATTGCCTCATGGCGTTGCGGACGGCCGATTGGCCTGCGGACCCGCTCATGGGCCAGACGCACTACACCGTGGGCCTGATCAATGGCGGCGTTGCACCGAACGTGATTCCCCCGCACGCCGAGGCCGAAGTCTTCTTTCGCACCGTCGGCGAGCACGCGGCGCTAAGGGCGACGCTGGCGGCCACACTACAGGGCCGCGTGGCCGTTGAGGAGATCCTGGAACTGCCGGCCGTTCGCATGCACACCCTTCCCGGGTTCGAGACGGCGGTGTTTTCATATTTCAGCGATGCGCCCTACCTGTCGAACTGGGGCACGCCGCTGCTGTTCGGGCCCGGATCCATTCACGTGGCCCACACGGACCAGGAGCACGTGGCGATTGAGGAGCTGGATCGGGCGGTGGAAATCTACGCGCAGCTGGCGGCGACGCTGCTCAAAAGCGCATAGGAGGGCGGAGGCTTCAGCCTCCGCCTGGCGACGGCTAAAGCCATCGCCCTCCGGCGCCTGCCAGGTGTTACACTGACAGCTCGGCCCGGAACCTTGGCAATCTCAGGGCGGCGAATCGCGTCAGGGCCGGAAGGCAGCAGCGCTAAGTCGTTTCCGTGATGTGCTCGGGACCTCCGGGCCGAGTTTCCCTTCCCAATGGCCTATCAAGTCCTAGCCCGCAAGTGGCGACCGCAAACGTTCGAGGATGTGCTCGGGCAGCAGGCGGTCACGCGCACCCTCAAGAACGCCCTCAAGAGCAAGCGGATCGCCCAGGCGTTCGTGTTGTCGGGGCCGCGCGGCTGCGGCAAGACCACGACCGCGCGCATCCTGGCGCGGGCGCTCAGCTGCGTGAAGGGGCCGACGCCGGAACCGTGCGGCAAGTGCGACGCGTGCGTCGAGATTGCCGAAGGCCGCGACATCGACGTGCTCGAAATCGACGCCGCCACCCACACCGGTGTGGACAACGTCCGCGAAGTGATTGTCGAGGGCCTGGCCATTGCCCCGGTCCGCAATCGCTACAAGGTATTCATCATCGACGAAGTCCACATGCTGTCGGGCTCGTCGTTCAACGCGCTGCTGAAATCGATTGAAGAGCCGCCGCCGCACGTCATCTTCATGATGGCGACGACCGAGCAGCACAAGATTCCCGACACCGTGCTGTCGCGATCACAGGTCTACGAGTTCCGCACCATTTCGGCCAAGGTCGTGTCGGACCGCCTGCGGATGATCGCCGGCGAGGAAAAGATTCAAATCCCCGAGGCCGGCCTGTTGCTGCTGGCCCGCGCGGGCGAAGGCAGCATGCGCGATTCGCTGAGCGCCTTCGACCAGGTGCGGGCCTTTGCCGGCGACGAGATCACCGTGGACGACGTGGTCACGGTGCTCGGCCTGGTCGGCCGCGACCTGGTGTTCGACCTGCTCGAGGCGGTGGTCAGCGAGGATGCGCCGGCGGCGTTTGCCCTGGTCGAGCGCGCGATTGAGCGCGGCTACGACTTGCGCCTGCTGTGCCGCGAACTGGCGCGCGCGACCCGCGACCTGCTGATCCTGTCGGTGGATCCGAAACGGGCCTCGGATCCCGACGTGGCGGCCGATGCCGAGAAGGAGCGCCTGGTGGCCATGGCCGGCCAGTGGTCGCGCGAAGACCTGCTGCGCGCGTTCGACCTGCTGACCCGCACCGAACAGGAAGTGCGCGTCTCGGATCAGCCGCGCTACAACCTCGAGATGGGGCTGCTGAGACTGATGCATCTGCGCAAGCTGGTGCCGCTCGGCGAGTTGTTGGGGCTGGCGGAGAAGGGCGCGACCGCGCGTCCCGTCCTGGCCCCTCGCGCCGCGGCCGCGGCGCCGCCGCGGCCCGCGCCGGTGCCAGTAAGGGCCGCAACCCCCGCGCCCCCGCCGCCGAAAGCGGCGCCCACCTCCGCCAAGGCTCCGGTGGACCAGCCGGTTGCGGTGGCCGGTATTGGTGACAGCGCGCTGAAAGACGCCTTCCTGGCGGAGATCAAATCGCAGAAGAGCACCTTCTATAACCTCGTCGTGGCTTCCGCCTACAGCATCGAAGTCACGCCGGAGAAGATCGTCTTCGCCTTCCAGCCGAACAAGAAGAACGCCAAGCTCCAGTGCGAGGATCAGAAGGCGTGGCTCTCGACGGTGGCCGAGAAGGTGGCGGGACGTCCGACGCCGGTGACGGTGGTCACCGCCGCGGCGGATGCGGCGCCCGCGCCGGCGAGCCTGGGGCCGCCGGTGGCTGCGCCGAGCGTGTCGTCAGCGGACTTGTCCGCCGTAGCCTTGGCGAAGGAGGAAGCGATGGCCAACGCCACGGTCCAGGCCGTGCTCGAGATTTTCCCCGTCGATAAGACGACGATCGAGGAACGATGAACATCCAGAACATGATGAAGCAGGCGCAGGAAATGCAGGAGCGCCTGCAGCAGGAAATGTCGCAGTTGAGCGTGCAGGCCACCGCCGGTGGCGGCATGGTCACCGTCACGGTGAACGGCCACAAGCACCTCCAGAAGATCGTGATCGACCCCGAGGTCGTCTCGACAGACGATGTCGGCATGCTGCAGGACCTGATTGTCGCGGCGGTGAACGACGCCCACCGCAAGGTCGATGACGCCATGAAGCAGCGGATGGGCGGCATGCTCGGCGGCATGGGCCTGCCGGGACTCTAATGTCCCTGCCAGCGTCCCTGCAAGAACTCGTCGATCAGTTCAAGCGGCTGCCCGGGGTTGGCGCCAAGAGCGCGCAGCGGCTGGCGTTTCACGTGTTGCGCACGCCGCGCGAAGATGCCGAGCGGTTGTGCCAGGCCATCCGCGACGTCAAGGACCGGGTCACCTACTGCACGACCTGCAACAACATCACCGACACCGACCCGTGCCTGATGTGCGGCGACGAGACCCGCGACCACCGCGTGATTTGCGTGGTCGAAGAGCCGCAGAACGTGAACGTGGTTGATCGCACCGGCGGGTTCAAGGGCGTGTTCCACGTGCTGATGGGCGCGATCTCGCCGTTGCAGGGCGTCGGGCCCGACGACCTCAAGATCAAGGGGCTGTTGGCCCGCATCGGCGTGGACGGCGTCGATGAAGTGATCCTGGCCACCAATCCGACGGTCGAAGGCGAGGCCACGGCGATTTACCTGGCCCGCCTGCTGAAGCCGCTCGGGATTCGGGTCACGCGGATTGCCACCGGCATCCCGGTGGGCAGCGATCTCGACTATGCCGATGACCTGACCGTCGGGAAAGCCATGGACGGCCGCCGGGAAGTGTAGAATTCGCCTACCCCATGCTCCCAGCCGCCTATCAGCTGCCCGCGGCCGCCATCCTGATGGCCGGCGGATTCCTCGCGTGTTTCTTTGGCTACCGCCTGTTCAAGGTGGTGCTGGGCATTTTCGGCTTCATCATCGGCGCGCTGGCGGCCAGCTCCGTCTTCGGCGCCACTGACACCACCCCGATGGTGATCGCCGCCCTGGTCGGCGGCATTGCCGGCGCGGCCCTGCTGCTGGCGGCCTACTTCGTCGGCGTGGCGCTCGTCGGCGCCGGCATCGGCGCCCTCATCGTCCACTTGATCTGGACGCAGGTCGATGGCGACCCGCACCCGGCCGTGGTGATCCTGTTCTCGGTCGCCGGCGCCGTCGTGGCGACCTGGCTGCAACGCTACGTAATCATCCTGGGCACCGCCTTCGGCGGGGCGTGGACGTTGCTGGTGGGCGGCCTGGCCGTGATGGGCGATAGCGGCCCGCTCAAAGCCGCCGCTCAAGGCGACGTGTGGGTGGCGTACCCGTTGAACCCGGCGCCCGGCATGACGTGGCTGCCGTGGGCCTGGATCGCCCTCGGAGCGCTGGGCACGCTGATCCAGATGCGTTGGACCGGTGGCGACAAGGGCCGCGTCGTGAAGGCGAACAGGAAAAAAGGGCTGCCTAAGGAGTAGCGGCCGCCAGGCCGCTCAGAAACGCATCTTCAATTCGTGTCCCCAGGCACCAATCCCCACACAGCGTGACGCCCGCGTGATGGATCGCGCCCACCGCGAGCGGCGGGTCCGCGACGGCGTAGCGCCAGCGGTGCGCGGCCGCGTAGAACGCGCGCGGCAGGCCCGGCGGGATGAGGTCGTGAAACGCCTCCATCAGGAACGAGCCGACGCCGTCGGGATCGTCATCGAGATGCGCGGCGCTCCACGACGCCGTGGCATGCAGCACCCACGCATCGACCGGCCACTCGCGCTTGGGTTTCGACTGGTTGCGGGCGACCCACCCGATCGGGCTGCCGTGCACGAACGCGCCGTCAAACCGCGCCGGCACGCGTTCCTCGAAGGCCGCCAGCACCGCCCAGCACGGCCGCATCGACACCGGCGCCAGGGCCGCAGCCAGCTCGGGAATGTGCGCCACCAATGGCTTCGCCTGCTCGGCCGCCACGGCGAGGATCACCCGGTCGAATTCGCCGAGGTCAGGGTCCAAGCACACGGTGGTGTCCGGCTTCAGCCGGACCTGCGCGACGCGTTGCCCGTAGCGCACGTCGAGTCCGGTTGCCAGTGACGCCGTGAGCGCGCTCATCCCGGGGATACCGACGTAGCGGTCGGTCGTGGCCGGCACGTCCTCCCAGCCTTCGCTATCGAAGCTGACCATGCGGCCGTCCCACTTCGCAGCGATGCGGTCGCGCAGCCAGCCGTCAACGACCGCCTGGAACCTCGGATCGCGGACGGTGAAGTACTGCGCGCCGTGATCGAACGCCAGCGCGGCGCCGCGGGCGGACTTCGGCATCTCGATGCCCTCCACCCGCCGCGTGGCCGCGCGCCCGCCGGCACCCCGCGCCCGCTCGAACACCACGACGTCGTGGCCGCGTTTGCGAAGTTCGGCGGCGGCCGACAGCCCCGCAATGCCTGCACCAACGACCGCGTACCGTAACGCCATAATCACCCTGCCGCCCGAACACGTTGTAGCGGGGAGGGCGCCTCCCGGCGCCTCGCTCACCGCCCCGAGAGCACGCGGCCCAGGCTGCCGAAGTAGCCGGTCATCTCGAGATAGCCGGCGCCCGAGAGAGCCTTGCCGGCGGCCGTCCCAGACACATCGACGGCGCCTTCCCAGTACGCCACGCCGGTGGAACGCTCGAGCGCGAGTTCCTGGTCGTTCAGCGGCGTGGTCACCTTCAGCTCCAGCTTCTCGCCGGGGATGCTGATCGCCCATTCGATGGGGTAGACGGCGCCGTTCTTCGACTGGAAGGTGGCGCGGCCGGGGGTGAGCGTGAACGCGGTGACGTCGAGGTGCTTCGTCTTGCCGTCAGTCGCCACCAGCGTGCCGCTCGACCGCGGGTCACGGCTCCCATCGTCCCGCCGCAACTGGTAGAGCATCAGCTCGCGGCCGTCGGCGAGTTGCATCGACAGCCAGTCCCAGCCGCGCTGGCCCGGCTCGAGAAAGCTGGTGCCGAACTCGTGGTCCATCCAGCTGTCGCCGGTGACCTCGAACCGCTCGCCATCGACGGTGAGCGTGCCGCGTGTCGGCATCCGCGTGAGGGAGTAGTAGTGCGACGCGTTGCCGGCCTGCGCGCCTTTCTGGCTGATGCCGCCAGTGCCGTGAATAACGGGCGACTTGCCTTCGTCCAGCGCGAGATCGATCGCGGCCTGAGGGCTCGCGGCTTTGAGCAAATGGCGACTCCCGACCCGACTCCCGACGCCCGACTCCCGACTCCCGTCAAGAGTCGCCGACCAGTCGTCGTTCCAGACCCGGTACCGATCCGTGGCGGCGCCGGCCAGGCCCGGCCCGCCGCGCGACAGCTTCTCGGCGTAGCGATAGCGCCGGCCCGACGGGTCGCTGATGGCCAGGTGCGTCATGAACAGATCGCGCACGGCCCACTTCGAAGGGTTGGCCGGCGCCGGATCGACGCCGACGCGGAAGAAGGTGACCTGGTAGCCGAAGCGCCGGCCGTCGTTCGCCTTCACGTTGCCGGTGTAGTACCACCACTCGATCTTGTAATCGGGATGCGACGCATGATCGCGCGGGAATGCGTAGGTATAGCCGGCCGCGGCGTCCTTCCACCGGGCCTGGGGCTTGGGGCCTGGGGTTTGGGCGCCGATTACCACGGCCGCAACGCACCACAGCACCCCAGCACCCAGGCACTTGAGCACCGGTCTATTCGTCATGAGACAACACCAACTGCGCCGCTCGGCGCGCGGGGTAGACGCCGGCAATCGCGGTGGCCACCACCACGGCGATCGACGACTGGATCAGGAACGCCGTCGGCAGGTGAAACTGGATCGTCCACCCGAAGCTCTGCACGTTGATCACGTAGATCAACACCATCGACAACGCGAATCCCATGGTCAAACCAATACCCTGGCTGACCGCGCCGATCAGCGCCGCTTCGATGATCACCATCTTGCGCACCTGCTTGCGGTCGGCGCCGGTCAATCGCAGCAGCGACAGCTCGCGCCGCCGCTCGAGCACCAAGGTCAGCAGCGTGCCCGCCACGCCCAGCATGGCGACGATGATGGCGATCAGTTCAAGGGCGTAGGTAATGGCGAAGGTGCTGTCGAAGATCCGTAGCACCTCGGTGCGCAGGGTCCGGTTGCTGAAGATAAAGGCGCGGTGGCCCTCGTCCATGGAGGCGAGCATCTCCGAGCGCACCACTTCCGGGTCGGCGCCGTCCCTCAGGAACGCGGCAATACCGGTGGGCGGCAGCTCGCCGAAGTAGCGGCGGAACGTGCCCACGTCCATGATCACCACGCCGCGGTCGTTCGAGTAGTCGTAGTAGACGGCCGCCACGGCAAAGTCGCGCAGGCCTTGCGGGGTCGGCAACGTGAGCCGGTCGCCGTCGCGCTTCTTGAACTTGTTGGCGAACGCCTCGGAGATGACCACCGCATCCTGGCCGATCGCCTGCCGCACCGCCTCGCGCGCGTTGGCGGGGCTCTTGAACAGGAGGGCGCCGTGCTCGAGCACCACGCTGAAGGTGCCGGCGCCAAGCACCGTCAGCCGGTCCTGATACACGAGGTCGAGGTTGCGAAAGCTGTCGATCGCCGTGACCGCGGGATGCCGCTGCACGGCGGCGATCACGTCCGGCGACAACGTTTGTTCCTGGCCCACCGAGGGCCTGATGCCGGGACCGATGAACAGGTCGGCCTGCAGGGTTTGTCCCACCCAGTAGACAACCGTGTCGCGGAAGCTGCCGATCATGATGGCAATGGCCACCATCATCGACAGGCTGACCGACAGGGCAGCCACCGAAATCGACAGGCGGGGAATGGCGGCGGTGAGGTTGGCGTGCGCCAGCAACCCCTCGACGCCGAGGCGTCGTCTCAGCAGACCGCGGCCGGCGCGCGCCAGGCCGTACATGATGGCGGGGACCAGCAGGCCGGCGCCAATCACGATCGTGAACGACGACAGGTAGCCGAACAGCGGCTTGCCGTTGACGGGATCGAGTTGGGCGAGGCCCAGCGCGGCCAGCAGCACGGCAATCGGGGCGACGACCATGGCCGGCCGCAGGCGCAGGCGCATGTCGAGCGTATCGTGCCCCCGCATGGCCGCGGTCGGCTCCACCCGGCTGGCTTCGAGCGCCGGCACGGCCGCCGCCAGCAGCGACAGCGGCAGGCCGATCAGCGCCGCCAGCCACACGTGGCCCCAGTTCATGTCGGGCGGCGCCGCGGCGGTGGCAATGTAGATCGTGCTGACCGTGGCCGCGGTCATGCCGACGGCGACGTCGGCCAGCAGCCGCGCGAGGCCCAGGCCAATGACGATGCCGGCGATCGCCAGCACGGCGGCTTCGCCCAGGAACAGGAACAGCACCTTGCGGCGCGTCAGCCCGAGCGCGCGCAGCGTGCCGATCTCCTGCCGCCGCGCCACCACCGAGATGGTGACGGTGTTGTAGACCAGGAACAGGCCGACGATCAGCGCGATCCACGAGAGCGCCGTCAGGTTGGTGTGGAACGCCGCGAGCATGGTTTCCACCTGCTCGCCGCGCCGCGACGGCCGCTGGGCGGTCAGGCCATCGGGCATGCGGGCGGCGATGGCGGCGAGTGAGGCCGGCAGGTCGGCGCCGGCGGGTAGCAGGACATCGAGCCGGTCGAGGCGTCCGAGGCGGTCGAACGCCACCTGCGCGGCGGCAATGTCCATCAGGATGAAGTTGCCGTCGAGCACGCGCGCCGGCCCCTCGTCCTTGAGCACCCCGCGCACCACGTAGGTGCCGACGCGGTCGCCGAACATCATGGCCATCTCGCTGCCGATCGCGTAGCCGCGCCGCTTCGCCAGCTTCTCGCTGATCACCACCGACCGTTCGTCGGTGAGAATCTCGAGAAACTTCTGCGTGGTGACGTCCTGTTGGGCATCCCTGACGTCCGTGGCTTCCGCCCCGGCCGCTCTGTCCCCAAGATCCAGCAACTGGTACTCGCGAAACGGCAGGTCGCGCAGGATGTCGATGCCGAGCACGCGCACCGCTTCCAGGTCCCGCGCCGACAGCGAGGTGAGGTCGCCGACGACCAGTGCCGCGTTGCCTTCGACCACCGGGCTGACGATGCCGTATTCGCGCAGCCAGCCGAGCGACGGCAGCACGCCTTCGTCGACGCCACCGGTGCCGGCAATTTCCACGGCCGTCTTGCCGGCCACCGTCTCGAGCGCCGTCTCGAACCCGCGCACGGAACTGGCGTTGGTCAGCTGGATGGCAACGACCACGGCAATGCCCAGCGCGACGCCGAGAACGGTGGTGGCGGTCCGAATCCTGTCGGCGATCAGCGGCCGCAGGATGAACTGGGTGAAGAGCCGCACGTGGTGTGGCGACAAACCTTTAGGTTTGTCGATCTCCCGCAAATTTCCCGTCGCGCAGGCGCACCACGCGCGTGGCGGCCGCCGCAACATCCGCGGCGTGCGTCGCCAGCAACACCGTGACCCCCATTTCGCGGTTCAGTGCCGAGAGCAGCGCCAACACCTTCGCGCCGTTGTCCGAGTCGAGGTTGCCCGTCGGCTCGTCGGCCACGAGCAACGCCGGCTGATGCACCAGCGCGCGGGCAATGGCGGCGCGCTGCATTTCGCCGCCCGAGACCTGCTGCGGGTAGTGGCCCAGCCGATGCGAGATGCCGACGCGTTCGGCGAGCGCCTGCGCGCGCGCGTCGGCCTCGGCGCCCTTCATGCCGGCCAGCAGGCAGGGCAGGGCGATGTTGTCGGCCATGGTCAGCGTCGGCAGCAGGTTGAAGAACTGGAACACGAAGCCGACCTGCTCGCGCCGCACGCGCGTGAGGTCATCGTCGCCGAGCGCCGCCAGGTCCTGGCCGTTCAGCAGGATGCGGCCGGACGAGGCCCGGTCCATGGCGCCGCAGATGTGCAGCAGCGTGGACTTGCCGCAGCCCGAGGGGCCCATCAGCGCGACGAAGTCGCCCTTCTCGACGGCAAACGAGACGCCGGCCAGCGCCGTGACGTTGGCTTCACCACTGGTATAGGTCTTTTGGAGATCTTCAGCGACGAGGACAGGCATCTGACTCCCATTATGACGCCCCCTATGACGGCCTGGGTTCAGCCGTCATCCTCAACTCCTTCGGCCTGAGCGTAATCCTCGGCTCGGTCGTCGGCGCCGGATGTGTGCCCCTGGTAAACCGCCATCGCTGCGCGATGGTGGCGAGCAGCAGGATGGCTTCGGTCCAGGCAAAGGCCTCGCCGATGCACACGCGCGTGCCACCGCCGAAGGGGAAGTACGAGTACTTGGGCCGCTCGGTGGGCGCGAGCCAGCGGTCCGGCTTGAAGCGTTCGGGTTCCGGCCACCAGCGCGGGTCGTGGTGCACGACCCACTGGCTCATGATCACCAGCGCGCCCTTTTCGATGGTGTGGCTGCCAAGCGGGTGGTCTTCGCGGGCGCGCCGGCCCATGGTCCACGCCGGCGGGAACAGCCGCATGGATTCCGAGATGATGGCCCGCGTCCACTCCAGCTTCGGCACATCCTCCATGGTTGGAATCCGGTAGGTGGAGGCAACTCCGTCTTGGGGTTGCCTGAGCACGCGGCCCAGCTCCTCGTGCAATCGCGCCTCGACCTCCGGCGCCGCGGCCAGCAGGTGCCACGTCCACGCCATGGCATTGGCGGTGGTCTCGTGCCCGGCCAGGAAGATGGTCATGGCTTCGTCGCGAATCTGCGTATCGCCCATCCCGCCTTCGTTGGGGTTCTCGGGATCGCGCGCCGCGAGCAGCATCGAGATCAGATCGGACCGGAGGGCCGGGACTCTAGTCCCGGCCGCGCCGCTGGCCAGGCGCCGCTCCGCAATCACCCGGTGAATCACCCGGTCCAGCCGCGCGCGCGCCGTGCGCATCCTGACAAACATGGGCAGCGGCAGCTTCTGCAGGTAGTCCAGGCCCGGAATGAACGCATAGGCGAAGTTCGCGACGGCGTCGGTCAGCGCTTCGCGCACCTCGTCGGCATCCCCCTGCACATCGCTGGAGAACATCGTCTCGCCGATGATGCCGAGGGTGAGGCCGCTCATCTCCCGGGTGATGTCGAGCTCGGCGCCGGGCGTGACCTGGTCGCGCCAGCGCGCGGCGTGACGGACGAACGTATCGGCGAAGCCTTGCACGTGCTGCCGGTGGAACAGCGGCTGGATCATGCGCCGGTGCTTCAGGTGGTCCTGGCCGGTGGCGGTCAGCAGGCCGTTGCCGAGCAGCACCTTGGCGCGCTCCAGGGCAATGCCCTTGGCGAACTTGCCGGCCGACTTCACCAGGATGTCTTCAATCCACTCCGGGCGGCTGATCAGATAGAGCTGCTGCGGGCCGAACTTGAAGGCGGCGATGTCGCCGTAGGTGCGCGCGGTGCCGCTGAAGAAAGCGAGCGGGTCCTTGCGGAATGCCCAGTACGCGCCGCCGGGCAGCCACGTCGAGGGACCTGGCACGCGTTCGGTCGCCGAGGACGTCGCCATGTGGTCGATTCTATTCCGGGAGATTGAGCTCCTGCATCAGCCGTCCCCCGGCGCGGATGTTGCGCGCTTTCCGTACCTCGCCCATGGGACCAGGCTTGATGGCCGGAATGCTTGCGGCGGCCCCCCGTTCTGCTTTACGATGGGGATTCTTCTCAACAAGAGAAGTCCTGCCTGTATTCCTCGGTAGCTCAATGGCAGAGCATCCGGCTGTTAACCGGAGGGTTGCTGGTTCGAGTCCAGCCCGAGGAGCCACTCACTTCGACTTCGTCTCCGTTCATGGTCCTCGGGCTCGGCTTCGCTCGCCTTCGGCCCTCGCGA